>JACIYF010000011.1 GCA_014360065.1 Clostridia bacterium
GGCCTGACCTCGCTAAGGTATTTCTCTTTTAGGCGGGGCAAACCCATCTGCCAAACCTCCTCACTTGTCCAGCACCTCGCCGCATTTCTTGCAGTAGCGCACTTTCTTTCCATCTGCCAGGAATTTCCGCCCCACCCGGGTAGGAGTATTGCAGCTTCCGCAGACTACCATAACCTTGCAGGCAGGAAAGGGGGCCTCGCGCTCTTGGATGCCGCCCTGCTGCATTTTTGGCGTCGGCTTGAGGTGCTTCTTAACAATATTTATTCCTTCCACCACCACCCGGCCCTGGTCCGGAATGACGGTAA
The DNA here is from genome assembly GCA_014360065.1 of Clostridia bacterium. Classification (NCBI taxonomy): domain Bacteria; kingdom Bacillati; phylum Bacillota; class Clostridia; species Clostridia bacterium. The sequence goes on from JACIYF010000011.1 coordinate 306, forward strand.
GGACTTTTCCCCTTTTTCCAGCATACTTCCCGCTCAATACCAAAACCGTGTCGCCCTTCTTAACGTGGCATTTGGCCGAACTCACAGGTATCACCTCCGTCAAAACCGCCATTGTCGGTGGACAGCCGCCACAACCGCCGTCCACCCCCGTCCCCAAGAACCATCGAGCTCGACTCCGATGGGGGATGCGCCCAGACGGCGGCTCTTGCCACTGCCCACCAACAATCGGAGCATTTACAGCACCTCCGGTGCCAGAGAGACGATCTTCATGAAATCGCGCTCCCTTAGCTCCCTAGCCACCGGTCCAAAGATACGGGTTCCCCTGGGCGTCCCCTGGTCATTGATAATTACAGCTGCATTCTCATCAAAGCGAATGTGGGAGCCGTCTGGCCTGCGAATTTCCTTTTTGGTACGAACCACCACCGCTCGCACCACTTCACCTTTCTTGACCACACCGCCGGGGGCCGCCTCCTTGACCGAAGCGATGATGACATCGCCAACGCTGGCATAACGGCGCTTAGAACCCCCCAAGACGCGGATGCAAAGCAATTTCTTCGCGCCGGTATTGTCTCCCACCTTTAAGATTGACTCCTGCTGTATCATGGCCTTCCCTCCTATAACTTAGAGGTCACCCTATTCTTCCCCCAGGTCGTGCTCGGGCACTGGCTGGGCAGAAGTCTCTAGGATTTCTGCTACCCGCCAGCGCTTGCGGGCGCTGAGCGGTCGAGTCTCCATGATCAACACTTTGTCGCCTACCCGGCATCGATTCTCCTCGTCATGGGCTAGGTAGCGCTTGCTGGTCCGCATCCGCCGCCCGTAGAGATCGTGCTTGCGAAAAGATTCCACTAGGACAACCACGGTCTTATCCATCTTGTCGCTAACGACCCGGCCCAACCGAACCTTGCGCTTAGGCCTTATATCCGCCAAACCTAGTTCCTCCTTCCTCAGCTACCCTGAGCTGCCCGGCGGGCTGGATCGCCCATCTGGGCGCGCTCCTCCTTCAATTCCCGCTCCCGGAGTATGGTCTTCACTCGGGCTATATCCCGTCTAACCTCGCGAATCCGAAGGGGGTTATCCAGCTGGCCAGTGGCCATCTGGAAACGCAGGTTAAAGAGCTCTTCCTTGAGGTCCTCCACCTTGCGCTCCAATTCCTCATTTGACAGTTCACGGATTTCCTCCGGCTTCATTCCTTGCCACCCCCCAATTCCTGACGTTTCACGAAACGAGTCTTGATGGGCAATTTATGGGCAGCTAGCCGTAGCGCTTCCTGGGCTACCTCCTCGCTCACTCCAGCTAGCTCAAACAGCACCCGCCCAGCTTTAACCGGCGCCACCCAATATTCCGGCGCTCCTTTGCCGCTACCCATCCGGGTCTCAGCCGGTTTGTCGGTAACCGGTTTATCTGGAAAAATCTTAATCCAGACCTTGCCGCCCCTCTTGATATAACGGGTCATGGCTACCCGCGCCGCCTCAATCTGGCGCGCTGTTATCCAAGCCGGCTCTAGGGCTTGCAGTCCAAACTCACCAAAGACCACTTCATTCCCCTTGGTAGCCGTCCCCCTGATGGTACCGAGGTGTTGTTTCCGATGTTTAACTCGTTTTGGCATTAACATGCTCATTGCCCCCCTTCGGCGCTCGCCTTAGCAACCTCGGGCCGGGTGAGTACCTCGCCTTTATAAATCCACACTTTGACCCCGATCTTGCCGTAGGTGGTATTGGCCTCAGCGAACCCGTAATCAATGTCCGCCCGCAGGGTGTGCAAAGGCACCTTGCCTTCGCTGTACCATTCGGTGCGCGCAATTTCCGCCCCTGCCAGCCGGCCGGCGCAGCTGACTCTAATACCTTCTGCTCCCATGCGCATAGCCCGGCTGACTGCTTGTTTCATGGCCCGGCGGAAGGATACCCGGCGCTCCAGGCTGGAGGCGATGCTTTCGGCCACCAGCTGGGCATCTAGCTCCGGCTTCTTGATCTCCACTATGCTTAGGTTGACCTGTCTACCAGTAAGCGCTTCCAGCTCCCGCCGCAGGTGCTCCACCTCGGTCCCGCCCCGGCCAATGATGATACCCGGCCTAGCTGCATGGACGGTAACTTTCAGCCGGTTGGCAGCTCTCTCTATCTCTATCCGGGAAATACCAGCCGCATAGAGCTTTTGCTTGAGCAATTTGCGAATGCGGACATCCTCCAAGAGGAGCTCGGAAAACTGCTTGCGGCTAAACCACCGGGCATCCCAATCCTTGATGATACCTATGCGCAGGCCCTTGGGATGAACCTTTTGTCCCACTAATCACTCCTCCTTCTGGCCAACTACTACCGTTATGTGGCTAGTTCTCCGCCGCCTAATGTTGGCCCGACCCATGGCCCGAGGTTGCCAGCGCTTGAGGGTAGGGCCCTCGTCCACAAAAATGCGCTTAACGTAAAGGCTCTCAGGATCCATCTCGTAATTGTGTTCGGCATTAGCCACAGCCGAATCCAAGCACTTGCCGATGGCCCTGCCACCCCGCTGCGGCACCGCCCGAAGGATGGCTCGAGCCTCAGCTACGCTCTTTCCGCGAACTAGATCGGCCACCGGCCGCACCTTGCGGGGGCCGATACGGATGAACTTGGCTACTGCCTTAGCTTCCAATGCCTATCCCTCCAGGTTTTATTTCAGGGCGGTAGAGCGCTCGGTGTGGGCTCCATGTCCCCGGAAGTGCCTAGTGGGCACAAATTCCCCTAGCTTATGGCCCACCATGTCCTCGGTAATATAGATGGGAACATGGCGCCGCCCATCGTGAATGGCTAGGGTGTGACCCACCATCTGCGGAAAGATGGTGGAGCGCCGCGACCAGGTTTTGATTACTCGTTTTTCGCCTTTTTCATTCATAGCCTCAATCTTGGCGAGAAGCTTAGGGTCACAGTACGGACCCTTTTTTAAAGAGCGGCCCACTGCGCACCGCCTCCTTTACCCCTCAATTGACTGAAGTCCTCCTTAATCACTTCCGTCGCTTGACGATATACTTGTCGGAAGGCTTATTCTTCTTGCGCGTCTTGGCGCCCAGCGCCGGCTTGCCCCAAGGCGTTACCGGGTTGCGGCCCACTGGCGCTTTCCCTTCGCCGCCCCCATGGGGATGATCCACTGGGTTCATGACTACGCCCCGCACGGTAGGCCGAATGCCCAGCCAGCGCTGGCGACCAGCCTTGCCCAGGCTAATGTTCTCGTGGTCCAGGTTCCCCACCTGGCCAATGGTAGCCCGGCAGTCCTGGCGCACCAAGCGTATTTCTCCCGAAGGCAAACGTAAATGGGCAAACTCGCCCTCCTTGGCCATCAGCTGCACCGAAGCCCCGGCCGACCGAGCCAACTGGCCACCCTTTCCCGGCTTCAACTCCACATTGTGGACCACGGTACCCAACGGGATGTGGCGCAACGGCAAGCAGTTGCCCACCTTGATGTCGGCATCGGGCCCCGATTCCACCCGGTCGCCAACTGAGAGCCCGTTGGGAGCAAGTATATACCGCTTCTCCCCATCAGCATAAGCCAGGAGGGCAATCCGGGCCGAGCGGTTAGGATCGTACTCAATGGCGGCCACCCGAGCCGGCACTCCGTCCTTGTCGCGCTTAAAATCAATAATCCGGTACAATTTCTTATGGCCGCCGCCGCGGTGGCGCACCGTGATCCGGCCCTGATTGTTGCGGCCAGCCTTCTTTTTCTTGGGAGCCACTAGCGACCGTTCCGGCCTAACCTTGGTAATCTCCTCAAAGGTAGAAACGGTCATCTGCCGCCTACCTGGAGAAGTTGGCTTGTAGCTCTTTACCGCCATACCTCTCCCTCCTTAACAGTCTTCTACCAACACCTTGCCCTTTATAGACCCTCGACGATCTGGATCTTGTCGCCCGGCTTTAAGGTGACAATGGCCTTCTTCCGCGCCGGAGTGTACCCTTGGGTCCGCCCCTGGCGCCGCAATTTACCTCGAACCTTGACCGTGTTGACCTTGGTCACCGAAACCTTAAAAATAGCCTCCACCGCTTTCTTGATCTGGCTCTTGTTGGCCCGGGGGTGGACGATGAAGGTATATTTGTTCCCTTCCATTAGTTGGGTTGACTTTTCGGAGATAACCGGCCGGATAATTATGTCCCGCGGATTTTCAAAAAGGCTCATCCCGCCAGCACCTCCTCTATCTTTTGTACCGCGTCTCGGGTAAACACCAGCTTATCAAAAGCCAGCAGTCGGTAGACCGATAGCTCCTGGGCCTTTATCGGCAAGACTCCAGCCAGGTTACGAGCCGAGCGGTGAATAATCCTGTCATCGCCTGCAGTCACGATCAAGGCGCTATCCTCTACCTTTAGGTTGCGCAATACCTGGGCCATAGCCTTGGTTTTAGGGGCCTCAAACCGAAGTCCGTCCACCACAATGAAATCGCCATCAGCTACCCGAGCCGATAGGGCTGACTTCAGCGCCGCCCGCCGCATCTTCTTGGGCATGGCCTGGGAATAGTCTCGGGGCTTGGGCCCAAATACGATCCCACCATGCCGCCAAAGTGGCGATCGGATAGTCCCGGCCCGGGCTCGACCGGTGCCTTTTTGGCGCCATGGTTTCTTTCCGCCGCCGGCCACCTCTCCCCGCTCCTTGGTTGAGGCCGTGCCCCGGCGGGCATTGGCCATATCCCGTACCACCGCTTGGTGCAACAGGGCCTCGTTCAACGGGACCCCGAATACTTCTTCCTTTAGTTCGATTTCATCTATTTGCTGCCCCTCCGGGTTGTAAACTGGCACTCTGGGCATCCCTCTCACTCCTTTCCGTACGGTCTAGCGAGCTTTGGCCGGGCTCTTCACTACCACCAGGCCCTTAGCTGGACCGGGTACGGAACCTTGCACCAAAAGCAGGTTGCGTTCAGCATCGGCACTTACCACTTTCAGGTTCTGAACCGTCACTCGGGCTGCACCCAAGTGGCCTGGGAGCTTACGGCCCTTGAAAGTGCGCGCCGGTCCCTTAGCTCCCAAGGATCCCGGGCGGCGATGGTACTTGGAACCATGGGCCATGGGCCCCCGCTGGAAGCCATGCCGCTTGATTCCGCCTGCAAAACCTTTACCCTTGGAGGTAGCAGTTACATCTACCAGCTCCCCGGCGCTGAAAACATCGGCTTTGATCTCCTGCCCAACCGAGTACTCTTCGCCCTCGCCTACTCGAAATTCACGCAGGACCCGGAACGGCCCCACCTTAGCCTTGGCAAATTGCCCTCGGACCGGCTTGGTCAGCTTGGACTCCTTTACGGCCTCAAACCCTACCTGGATGGCATCGTATCCATCCGGATCTTTGCGTTTCCGCCGTACTACCACGCACGGCCCAGCCTTGATTACAGTCACGGGCACCGCACGACCTTCTTCATCAAAAACTTGGGTCATGCCCAGCTTTCTTCCTAAAATGGCTTTCATGCAGGCTCACCTCCTACCCCTAGAGCTTGATCTCAATATCTACGCCCGCGGGTAAATCTAGGCGCATCAGCGCATCTACCGTCTTGGGAGTAGGATTCAAGATATCGATGAGCCGCTTGTGGGTGCGCATCTCAAACTGTTCCCGCGAGTCCTTGTTTACGTGCGGCGACCGCAAGATAGTATATATGCTTTTTTCCGTAGGTAGCGGGATAGGACCAGACACCGTGGCTCCGGTGCGCTTAGCCGTCTCAACTATCCGCACCGAAGAGTGGTCCAACAGCCGGTGATCAAATGCCCGCAAGCGAATACGGATCTTGTCCTGCGCCATATTTATCCTCCTCCAGCTCGCCTGATCTACAGGCCTTCTCCGCGGAAATTCCCCGCTTGGCCAAGGCTGAGATTCCGCCCGACCAAGCGGCAACCTCCCGCTTCATCGCCCTACTCATCATCCTTAACCCTTGGCCCGAGCTTGGGCCTAGCGCTCCCTCGCGGGGCCAGCAGCAAGCCGGCACCCACTTTACGCCTAGGCCCTTGGGCCCCCGGCTACTCGATAATGTGGGTAACTACCCCAGCGCCAACGGTACGACCACCTTCACGGATAGCAAAGCGCAAGCCCTCTTCAATGGCAATGGGGGTGATCAGTTCCACGTTCATCTTGATGTTATCGCCGGGCATTACCATTTCCACGCCTTCAGGCAGCTTGATGACCCCGGTAACATCGGTGGTCCGGAAATAGAACTGCGGCCGGTATCCGGGGAAGAACGGAGTATGGCGCCCGCCCTCCTCTTTGGTCAGGACGTAAACTTCAGCGTCAAACTTGGTGTGCGGGTGGATGGACTTGGGCTTGGCCAGCACCTGGCCGCGCTCCACTTCCTTCTTGTCGATGCCGCGCAGCAGCACGCCGATGTTGTCGCCCGCCTCGGCTACCTCCAAGATCTTCCGGAACATTTCCACCCCGGTAGCCACCGTCTTTCGAGGCTCGGGGCTTAGACCAACGATCTCCACCTCGTCGCCCACCTTGATGGTACCCCGCTCAACTCGGCCGGTAACCACGGTGCCGCGGCCGGTAATGCTGAATACGTCCTCAATGGGCATGAGGAAGGGCTTATCCTTATCCCGCTGGGGAGTAGGAATATAGCTATCCACCGCATCCAAAAGCTCCCAGATCTTGCTGCACCACTGGCAGTCCCGCTTGCCGCAAGCACACTCCATTGCCTTTAGAGCCGAGCCGGCAATGATGGGAATTTCGTCGCCGGGAAACTCATACTCATTTAATAGATCCCGAACTTCGATTTCCACTAGCTCCATCAGCTCGGGATCGTCCACCATGTCCACCTTGTTCAGGAAGACTACAATGTAAGGAACGCCTACTTGGCGGGCCAGGAGTATGTGCTCACGGGTCTGAGGCATGGGGCCGTCGGCAGCCGAGACTACCAGAATCGCCCCGTCCATCTGCGCCGCGCCAGTAATCATGTTCTTGACATAGTCGGCGTGGCCCGGGCAGTCAACGTGGGCATAGTGACGCTTGTCGGTCTCGTATTCCACGTGGGCGGTAGCAATGGTAATACCCCGCTCCCGCTCTTCCGGAGCGTTGTCGATGGAGTCGAAGCTCCGAGGGGTCGCCTTCCCTTCCTTGGCCAGGCACAAGGTAATGGCAGAAGTCAGGGTGGTCTTGCCGTGATCTACGTGCCCGATGGTGCCCACGTTGACGTGGGGCTTGGTCCGCTCAAATTTTTGTTTGGCCATAATTCGTCCTCCTTCTTGAATTAGGCTTGCAACTCTATCTTGCCTTGCCTTTTGGCCACAATACCGTCAGCAATGGATTTGGGAACTTCCCCATAATGGTCAAACTGCATTACGTAGGTGCCCCGACCTTGGGTTCGCGAGCGCAAGTCGGTGGCATACCCAAACATGGTAGCCAACGGAACATAACCTCGGATCACCTGAACATTGCCTCGCTGTTCCATCCCTTCAATTTGCCCTCGCCGCGAAGTTAGATCTCCCAGCACATCGCCTAGATACTCCTCGGGAACCACCACCTCCGCCTTCATCACCGGCTCTAGCAGTACCGGCCCTGCTTGTTCCACCGCTCGCTTGAAAGCTTGGGCGCCAGCAATCTTAAAGGCAATTTCCGATGAATCTACCTCATGGTAAGAGCCATCGACCAAGCTAACCCGCACATCTACCGTGGGATAGCCAGCCAAGACTCCGTTTTCCATGGCTTCCCGTACCCCGGCGTCTACAGCCGGGATAAACTCCTTGGGCACAACCCCGCCCACAATGCGGTCCACGAATTCATACCCTTGGCCGCGCTCCAAGGGCTCAATTTCTAACCAAACATGGCCGTACTGGCCGCGGCCTCCGGTCTGCCGGATATAACGCCCCTCGGCTTTAGCCCGCCGGGTAATGGTCTCCTTGTAAGCCACCTGCGGCCGGCCCACTCTGGCATCCACATGGAACTCCCGCAATAAGCGGTCAACAATTATTTCTAGGTGTAGCTCTCCCATGCCGGAGATCAGGGTCTGCCCCGTCTCCTGGTCGGTGTAGGTGCGGAAGGTAGGATCCTCCTCCGCCAGCTTCTGCAAGGAAATGATTAGCTTCTCCTGGTCAGCCTTGGTCTGAGGCTCAATGGCCACCGAGATCACCGGCTCCGGGAAGCTGATGGACTCAAGCCTTATGGGGTGGTCCTCGGAGCACAGAGTGTCGCCGGTAAAGGTATTTTTAAGGCCCACCGCCGCTCCGATGTCGCCGGCATACATCTCCAGGGTTTCTTCCCGATGGTTGGCATGCATGCGCAGGATCCGGCCGATGCGCTCCTTCTTGCCAGTATTGGCATTCAAAACATAGGAACCCGCTTTTAGGGTTCCAGAATAAATCCTAAAGAAGGTAAGGCGGCCCACATAAGGATCGGTCATAACCTTGAACGCCAAGGCAGAGAAAGGAGCTCCATCATCGGCTAAGCGCTTTTCTTCCTCACCTGTGTCCGGATTTACACCCTCCACTGCCGGAATATCGATGGGGGAAGGCAAATAATCCACCACCGCATCCAAAAGCGGCTGCACGCCGCGGTTCCTGAAGGCGGAACCGCATAGCACCGGGACGACGGCTCCGGACAAGGTGCCACGCCGCAAAGCTTGCCGGATTTCTTCCGGAGTCACGGTTTCCCCGTCCAGATACTTGATCATGATCTGGTCATCAATCTCCGCCAAGGCCTCCAGCATCTTATCCCGGTATTGCCGGGCCTTTTCTTCCATATCAGCCGGGATGGGCTCCTGGTGATAAATGGTACCAGCCTCATCCTCCCATACTAGGAAGCAACTATTGATAAGGTCAATAATGCCCGAAAAACTATCCTCAGCCCCCACCGGCAACTGGATAGCCACCGGGTTGGCCCCCAGCCGATCTTCAATTTCCTTCAGTACCCGGTAGAAATCGGCGCCCAGGCGATCCATCTTGTTTACAAAGGCTATCCGCGGGATGTGGTACTTATCGGCCTGGTGCCAGACGGTTTCTGATTGGGGCTCAACCCCTCCCACAGCGCAAAAGACGCCAATAGCCCCGTCCAGTACCCGCAGCGAGCGCTCTACCTCTACTGTAAAGTCCACGTGTCCGGGCGTGTCAATGATATTGATACGGTGATCGCGCCAGTGACAAGTAGTAGCCGCGGAGGTAATAGTAATACCCCGTTCCTGCTCCTGGACCATCCAATCCATGGTAGCCGCGCCGTCATCGACCTCGCCGATGCGGTGAACTCTGCCGGTATAGAATAGGATCCTTTCGGTTGTGGTGGTTTTGCCAGCATCGATATGAGCCATGATGCCGATATTGCGCGTCCTCTCCAGGGCAATTTCTCTGGCCATTACTATCCCTCCTTTCTAGATTTCTAGATTCTTGATTTCTATACCTTGATTCACCCGCCTGCCCGCCTCGCTGCCGATTGATTTACCAGCGGTAATGGGCAAAGGCCTTGTTGGCTTCTGCCATGCGGTGGGTGTCTTCCTTTTTCTTTACTGCCCCTCCGGTGTTGTTGGCTGCATCAATAAGCTCGGCAGCCAGCTTTTCCTCCATGCTTTTTCCGGAACGCTGCCGCGCATACTCTACCAGCCACCGGATGGCTAGGGATTGGCGGCGCTCAGGTCTCACTTCCACCGGCACCTGATAGTTGGCGCCACCTACCCGGCGCGCCTTGACTTCTAGGAGCGGCATGGTGTTCTTTAGGGCCTGCTCCAGTACCTCCAGAGGCGGCTTGCCAGTCTTCTCGGCCACAATGTCGAAGGCCCCATAGCAGATCGACTCAGCTAGCCGCTTCTTACCATGTAGCATGACTTTATTGATTAGCTTGGCTACGGGTACACTATTGTAGACTACATCAGGCGGCACCTCGCGCCTTGGTGCCCTTCCTCGCCGTGGCATCGTATCCCCCCTTTGCTTTAACGCGCAGCCTTCTTGGGCTTCTTGGCTCCATACTTGGAACGCCCTTGGTTGCGATTGGCTACCCCGGTAGCATCCAGGGTTCCCCGCACGATATGGTAACGTACCCCTGGAAGGTCCTTAACCCGGCCTCCCCGGATCAGCACCACCGAGTGCTCCTGCAGGTTGTGGCCGATGCCGGGAATGTAGGCGGTCACTTCGATGCCGTTGGTCAACCGCACCCGCGCTACCTTGCGCAAGGCCGAATTGGGCTTTTTCGGGGTAGTGGTGTAAACTCTAGTGCACACGCCCCGCTTTTGCGGCGACTCCCGCAGAGCCGGAGCCGACGATTTCTTGGTTACCTTTTCCCGCCCTTGCTTTACCAACTGATGAATAGTAGGCACAATCCCACCTCCTCTTTCGAAAATCATTTCCCAGCACTCAATTCGCCTATCCCACCCATCAGGCGTTGCCCAGCCATGCTAAGTCACCCTTACTAAGTCCCAGTTGCCTGCTGGTTAAGTGCTGGATCGCTTCCGGCCCAGCCCCCGAGGTGCCGCTAGCAAGCGGCATGGGGGGGGACTTCCCCGGTTAATCTCTCAATATTGCCGCCGAGGCCGAGCCTACGTCAATGCCGCAGGCCGCCCCTAGTTCTTCCATATCATCTACCATCACTACTTCTACTGCCTTTTCCTGGCATAACCTCAATAATGGCTCCGTCACATGAGGCTCGGCGTTGCGAGCCACGAAGACTGCCCGGGCTAGGCCCTTCTGCACTGCTTTAGTGGTCTCCCGGGTACCAACGCTCCTGCGCTTAGCCTTCCTCAGGTCCTCCAGAACCATGGTTTCTCCTTCTCCCCTTTTGCTTACGCACGCACGCGTGAGATTGTACCACGCTTCAAGGCCAGCTGTCAACTGGAGTTTTCCCTGCCCTATGCCGGGGCGGGAGCAGGCGCCGGTGCCTGTTCGACCGCCTCGCCGGCCGGCAGTACCCGCTCTTCGGCCTCGCCCTCTGCCCCCTCAGCCTTGGCCACCTTGGCTTCCCCGTCTACCAGTACCGGCTTTAGGCTGCGGTAGCGGCTCATGCCGGTGCCGGCTGGAATAAGCTTGCCGATGATTACGTTTTCCTTTAGCCCGAGCAGCAGATCCGTCTTGCCCTTAATGGCAGCATCGGTAAGCACCCGGGTAGTTTCCTGGAAGGAAGCTGCCGATAAGAAGGAATCGGTAGCCAGGGAAGCCCGGGTGATCCCCAGGAGCACCGGCCGGGCGGTGGCCGGCTCCCCTCCTTGTTCCATCACCCGCCGGTTTTCCTCTTCAAACTCAAAGCTGTCCAGTATACCCCCGGGCAAAAGCCCGGTATCACCAGGGTTATCTACTTTTACCTTGCGCAGCATTTGGCGAATGATAATCTCGATGTGCTTGTCGTTAATATCCACTCCCTGCATACGGTAAACCTGCTGCACTTCCCGTAAGAGGTAGGTCTGTACCGCCTTAGGCCCCTTGATCTTTAAAAGATCATGGGGGTTAATTGGCCCTTCGGTGAGGGGATCGCCCGCCTCCACCCGCTGGCCGTCCTCTACTCTCACCCGGGACCCATGGGGAATGACATAGCTCTCGTACAACCCATCATCGGTCACCACTTGGATCTCCCGCCGCCCGCGGGCCTCGCCTATCTTTACCGTCCCGGAAACCTCGCTGAGGATACAAAATCCCTTGGGCTTTCGAGCTTCAAACAGCTCCTCCACCCGAGGCAGGCCCTGGGTGATATCTTCCCCGGCCACGCCGCCGGTGTGGAAGGTACGCATGGTCAGCTGGGTGCCTGGCTCGCCAATGGACTGGGCAGCAATGATGCCCACTGCCTCCCCGATCTCCACCGGGCTGCCGGTGGCCAAGTTGCGGCCGTAGCACTTGGCACAAACTCCATAGCGAGTCCGGCAGGTAAGAACCGAACGGATCTTTACCTTCTTAATACCCGACTCAACGATCCGGGCTGCCGCATCCTCATCGATCTCGTTATCGGCGGCTACCAAAACCTCGCCGGTCTCCGGGTGGCGCACATCCTCCAGGGCATACCTGCCGATGATGCGTTCCGCTAACCCTTCAATGACTTGGTCGCCCTCACGAATTTCCTCCACTTCAATGCCGTCGGTGGCATGGCAATCTTGCTCGCGAACAATAGTATCCTGAGAGACGTCCACCAGCCGCCGGGTGAGGTAGCCTGAGTCAGCCGTCCGCAGAGCGGTATCCGCCAAGCCTTTGCGGGCCCCGTGGGTGGAAATGAAGTACTCTAGAACCGTAAGTCCTTCTCGGAAGTTGGAACGGATGGGCAGGTCAATGATCCGGCCCGCTGGGTCGGCCATCAATCCCCGCATGCCAGCCAGCTGGCGGATCTGCTGGACGTTGCCTCGGGCTCCCGAGTTGGCCATCATGAATACCGGGTTAAACTGGTCCAGGCCCGACATGAGCTGATCTGTCACTTTCTCGGTGGCCTGGTTCCAATCCTCGATGATGCGTTCATAGCGCTCGTCCTCGGAGATCAACCCGCGGCGGTACTGATCTTCGATTTGCTCCACCTTAGCCTCAGTCTCGCGAATGATCTCGTCCTTCTCGGTGGGGACAATAAGATCGCCTATGCCAATGGTGACCCCGGCTTTAGTAGCAAAGTCATAGCCCACCTTTTTGATGCCGTCCAGCACCTTGGCAGTGCCCGAAGCCCCCAGGCAGCGATAGCACTGGTCAACCAGGTGACCTAAGTCCTTTTTCCCTACCTCGTGATTGATAAACCCTAGCTCTTTGGGAATGGGAACTTCAAAATTGAAGATCAGGCGGCCAACGCTGGTCTCCACCATCTTGCCATCCAGCCGCACTTTAATCAGGGCGTGTAGGTCCACCACTTTCTCCCGATAGGCTGCTAAAGCCTCCTCATAGCTGGCAAAGATGCGACCTTCGCCCTTAGCTCCCCGCCGTACAGCAGTAAGGTAGTAAACTCCCAGTACCATATCCTGGGTGGGGGTGACCACCGGGCGCCCGTCCTTGGGGTTCAGGATATTTCCAGTGGAGAGCATCAACAACCTGGCTTCAGCCTGGGCTTCAGCAGAAAGGGGTACGTGCACCGCCATCTGATCGCCGTCAAAGTCAGCGTTATAAGCCGTACATACCAGGGGATGGATCTGGATCGCCCTTCCCTCCACCAGGATGGGCTCAAAGGCCTGAATGCCCAGCCTATGCAGGGTAGGAGCTCGGTTGAGCAATACCGGATGCTCCTTGATTACTTCCTCCAGCACATCCCATACTTCATCTTTGACCCTCTCGACCATCCGCTTGGCGCTTTTGATGTTGTGGGCATACCCCTTGTCGACCAAGCGCTTCATGACGAAGGGCTTGAACAGCTCCAGCGCCATCTCCTTGGGCAGCCCGCACTGATGCATCTTTAGGGTTGGGCCTACCACGATAACCGAGCGGCCCGAGTAATCAACTCGCTTGCCCAGCAGGTTTTGGCGGAACCGGCCCTGTTTGCCTTTAAGCATATCGCTCAAGGACTTGAGGGGGCGATTTCCAGGCCCGGTAACCGGCCGGCCCCGACGTCCATTGTCGATCAGAGCGTCCACCGCTTCCTGGAGCATCCGCTTTTCATTGCGGACAATAATGTCGGGAGCGCCCAGATCCAAGAGTCTCTTCAGACGGTTGTTGCGGTTGATGACTCGGCGATACAGGTCGTTTAGATCAGAAGTGGCAAAGCGGCCGCCGTCCAGCTGTACCATGGGCCGCAGTTCCGGGGGAATAACCGGGATGACATCCAGGATCATCCACTCTGGCCGGTTGCCCGACTGCCTAAATGCCTCTACCACCTCCAGCCGACGGACCGCCCGCACCCGCCTCTGGCCACTGGATTCTTTGGCCTCACGCCTGAGCTCCTGGCTGAGCTTATCCAGGTCAATTTCCTGGAGCAATTGCTTAATGGCTTCGGCTCCCATGCCAGCTTGGAAACGGTTGCCGTAGCGCTCGCGGTATTCCCGGTATTCGGTTTCCGTCAACAGCTGTTTTTTCACCAAAGGCGTATCGCCCGGATCCAATACTATATAGGAAACAAAGTACAGCACCTTCTCCAAGGCCCGAGGGGACAGATCCAGGATCAGGCCCATACGGCTAGGAATGCCCTTAAAATACCAAATATGGGAAACCGGGGCCGCCAGCTCTATATGCCCCATGCGTTCGCGCCGGACTTTAGCTCGCGTGACCTCAACCCCGCAGCGATCGCAGACTACACCCTTGTAGCGTACCCGCTTGTATTTGCCGCAGTGGCATTCCCAGTCCTTGGTGGGACCAAAGATTTTCTCACAAAACAATCCTTCCCGCTCGGGCTTTAAGGTCCGGTAGTTTATGGTCTCTGGTTTTTTCACTTCACCGCTGGACCAAGCCCGGATCTGCTCCGGAGAGGCCAAACCTATCCGCAAGCGGTCGAAGTTACTTACGTCTAGCACGCTATCGCTCCTCCCTGACCTCTTTACTTTCCGCGTGCCGTGCGGCGCCGGCTTCTGGGCGTTGGCAGCTCCTCCCTGTCCAGGTCTTCCAAGTCTAAGCCGCTTTCTTCCTCGTCTTCAAGTTCATCGGCTTCCGAGATTAGGGCGCGCCGCTTCGATCTTTGCCGCTTCAGGAATACCTCGTCATCATCGGCACCCAAGTCTTCGTCATCAAGATGGATGTCATCAAGGGTATCTTCATCGGCCAGGATCGGAAGCTCCACCTCTTCCTCTCCATCGCCCTCATCTACGCCTTCTTCACCAAAAGCCACCAAGTCTTCGCCTTCTTCCTCTTCCTCTTCCTCTTCTTCCTCTTCTCCCTCCGGCTCCTCTATTGGTAGCTCGTCTTCCCGCTTTCGCACCGGCTCTTCCCCTTTAATATCAATGCCCAGTTCTTTGGCGGTTTCCCCGATATCGTCGTCATCTTCGCGGATCTCGATCTCCTGGTTTTCTTCCGAGAGGACTTTTACGTCCAGCCCTAGGCTCTGCAGCTCCTTGATCAGCACCTTGAAGGACTCGGGTACGCCAGGCTCAGGCACATTTTCTCCTTTCACCACCGCTTCGTAGGTGCGCACCCGGCCCACCACGTCATCCGATTTGACGGTCAATATCTCTTGCAAGGTATAAGCCGCGCCATAAGCTTCTAGAGCCCAAACCTCCATCTCTCCGAAGCGCTGGCCGCCAAACTGCGCCTTGCCGCCCAAGGGCTGCTGGGTAACCAAGGAATAAGGTCCGGTAGAACGGGCGTGGATCTTGTCATCCACTAAGTGGGCTAGCTTCAGCATGTAGATGTAGCCCACCGTGATTTCGTTGTCGAAAGGCTCGCCGGTACGGCCATCGCGCAGCTTGGTCTTACCGGTAGGTGGTAAACCAGCTTTTTGCAACATCTTGATGATATCGTCCTCGTCGGCGCCATCAAACACAGGCGAGGCAACATATAAGCCCAAGGCTTTGGCCGCCCAGCCCAAATGGCATTCTAGGATCTGGCCAATGTTCATTCGCGAGGGCACGCCTAGAGGGTTGAGGACAATATCCACTGGAGTGCCGTCTGGCAAGAACGGCATATCCTCCACGGGCAGGATACGGGAAATAACCCCCTTGTTTCCATGGCGCCCCGCCATCTTGTCGCCCTCGGAGATCTTGCGCTTCTGGGCCACGTAAACCCGCACCAGCTGGTTGACCCCCGGAGCCAGCTCATCTCCCTTGTCCCGGGAAAAGATCTTAACGTCTACTACAATACCCGACTCGCCGTGGGGCACGCGCAAGGAGGTATCTCGAACTTCCCGAGCTTTTTCTCCAAATATGGCCCGAAGCAACCTTTCTTCAGCTGTAAGCTCGGTTTCGCCCTTGGGAGTAACCTTGCCCACCAGGATATCCCCAGGGTGGACTTCCGCTCCTACCCGGATGATGCCGCGCTCGTCTAGGTCGCGCAGGATTTCCTCGCCGACATTGGGGATATCGCGGGTGATCTCCTCCGGGCCTAGCTTGGTATCGCGGGCATCGCACTCATATTCTTCGATATGAATGGAAGTAAACACGTCGTCCCGGACTAGGCGCTCGCTAATGAGGATGGCGTCCTCGTAATTGTAGCCCTCCCAGGGCATGTAGGCTACCAATACGTTCTTGCCCAAAGCCAGCTCTCCCTGATCGGTGGAGGGCCCATCCGCCAGTACCTGACCGGCTTCCACCCGGTCACCCTTGCGAACTATAGGACGCTGATTGATGCAAGTACCTTGATTGGAGCGGGAGAATTTCGCCAGCCGATAGGTGCTCACCGTGCCATCATCGTTGCGGACCAGGATCTCAGTAGCAGTCACCCGCTCCACCTTGCCTGGCTTCTCGGCCAGCACCACTACGCCGGAATCATGGGCCGCCTTCTGCTCCATCCCGGTCCCCACCAAGGGAGCCTCGGTACGGATAAGGGGTACCGCCTGGCGCTGCATATTGGCGCCCATCAGGGCCCGGTTGGCATCGTCATGCTCCAGGAAAGGAATGAGGGAAGTAGCCACGCTCCAAACCTGCTTGGGAGTAACATCCATGTATTGCACCCGTTCGGCTGGGACCGTCAGGATCTCATCGGCGTAACGGGCATCTACCCGTTTCTCCAGGAAATGGCCCTCATCGTCCAGAGGGGCGTTGGCTTGGGCAATGACATAATTGTCCTCTTCATCGGCGCTGAAGTACTCGATCTCGTCGGTAACTACGCCTCGCTCCTGATCCACCTTGCGATAAGGGGTCTCTATGAAGCCGAACTCGTTGATGCGGGCGTAGGTGCTCAGCGAACCAATGAGGCCGATATTGGGTCCTTCTGGAGTTTCAATAGGACAGATGCGCCCGTAGTGGGAGTAGTGTACATCTCGGACTTCAAAGCCAGCTCGCTCCCGGCTCAGACCTCCCGGGCCTAGGGCCGAAAGGCGCCGCTTGTGAGTAAGCTCGGCCAAAGGGTTAGTCTGGTCCATAAACTGGGAAAGCTGGCTGGAGCCGAAGAATTCCTTGACCGCCGCCACCACCGGCCGGATGTTGATGAGCACTTGGGGGGTGATGGCCTCCACGTCCTGGATGCTCATTCGTTCCTTGACCACCCGTTCCATCCGGGCCAAGCCAATGCGGAACTGGTTTTGCAAAAGCTCCCCTACCGACCGTAGCCGCCGGTTGCCCAGGTGGTCGATATCATCAATGGGGGCCTCGCCGTTCATTACCTTAATGAAATACTTGATGGTGGCTACCACGTCTTCTTTGGTGAGAATGCGCAAGTAAGCCTTGCCTTCGCCGTTGGCAGGTCCACCTGCACTGGCTCCAGGTACAGCGCTAGGTATAACGCCCTCGCCCGGTCTGGCCACCAAGTCTTCTTCCCACAGGATGCCGTGCTTGAGCTTCTTCTGGAGCTTGTAGCGGCCCACGTTGCCCAAATCATAATGTTTGGGATCAAAAAAGAGGTTGATCAAGAGGTTGCGGGCGCTCTCCACCGTAGGCGGCTCACCGGGGCGCAGCCGCTTATAAATCTCCACCAGGGCTTCTTCCTCAGAATCGGTATTATCGCGCTCCAAGGTAGCCTGGATATGGGGATCGTCTTCAAAAAGCTCTAAGATCTTAAACTTATTGCCATAGCCCAAGGCCCTAAGCAGAACCGTGACCGGAAGCTTGCGGGTGCGGTCTACCCGGACGTAGATGGCGCCGGCAGCATCGCTCTCCAGCTCCAGCCAAGCCCCCCGATTGGGAATAATGGTAGCCTCGTAAACCTTGTTGCCGGCGCTGTCCTGTTGCTCCCCGTAGTATACGCCGGGGGACCGTACCATCTGGCTGACGACTACGCGCTCAGCCCCGTTGATGACGAAGGTGCCCTTCTCTGTCATCAAAGGAAATTCGCCCATGAACACTTCCTGTTCCTTGACCTCTGCCGTCTCCCGGTTAATCAAGCGCACCTTGACCCTTAGGGGAGCGGAGTAGGTCATGTCCCTCTCCTTACACTCTTCGATGCTATATTTGGGTTCTCCCCGGGTATAATCTACAAACTCCAAAACCAAGTTTCCGGTAAAGTCTTGGATGGGAGAAATGTCCCGAAAAGTCTCGCGCAAGCCCTCCTTCCAAAACCACTCGTAGGACTTCTTCTGTACTTCGATGAGGTTGGGCATCTCGAGAACCTCATGGATCTTACCAAAGCTATAGCGCGTCCTCGAGCCTACCGGAACCGGGTATGGATATTCCACAGGCTCACCCCCACAAAATTAAAAGCAAAAGACAAAAGAAACCTTCATTCGAGGGAATGTAAAAGCAAGGTTTTCCGTTTAAAACCTCGCTTTTTCCCCCAATGAAGACAAAGACCCCTATCTTTGATATTATTTACCCAAGTAGGAAAACCTTATACTCGGATCCAGATAAGTGCATACCAATGCATCCTGAGATGATACTTCAAGGCAGGGCAGTTGTCAAGAAAAAATTTGGCGTGTGTCACGGGAGGTGATATTGTCACGTGGGCGCGGACAGAGAAAATGTTGGCATGGGTTACTGGGGCTTAGACGGTTCTTCTCCTTGATAGACCCAGTGACGGTGTGATACTAATATTTGTAAGATGAAGTAGCGCACGGCATCTGGGAGGTCCGCTGCGGCGTACAAGAAAGCGAGGCAAGCGGCCGTGAATGAAGTAGTACAGTTAATGGCCAAACGGATCGTAGAAAAGTTTAACCCCCAGAAGATAATTCTTTTCGGCTCATTGGCAAGAGAAGATGCTGGAGCAGATAGTGATATAGACCTTTTAATTGTTATCCGCTGTAGGCGGGAGCAGAAGCGCAAGCTACAGGTAGCCATTAGAAGAGAGCTGCGGGATTTCAAGGTTCCAAAAGACATTATAGTTGCTTGCCCGGAAGACGTTAGAAAGTACAACGAGGCCTGGTGGACAGTATACCACCCCGCCCTCCACGAGGGGAGGGTGCTTTATGAGCAGTGAAGTAAGAAAGCAGGAAGCCGCAAAGTGGCTAGATAAGGCCAGAAGAGACCTGCGCGTAGCCAAAATGGCATTTAACGACAGGGATCCTGAGACTGACCTAGCGTGTTACCTCTCACAGCAATGCGCCGAGAAAAGCCTGAAAGCCCTTCTGATTCAGCACGGAATTAGGTTTGCCTATAAACATGACCTGGCTTATCTTGTTGATCTCTTGCCGCCTAATGAGCAACAACTGCTTGCTAAATTTGACCTAGATTGGCTTACCGATTGGGCTACCGAGGGACGTTACCCTGGGGATGCACCGCCGGCTACCAATGAAGAAGCTAAGAAGGCCATAGAAATGGCGGAGGCCATCTACAACACCTCAAGAAGATGCCTTCTCCATTCCGAGTGATATATCCCTGCTCACTTAATAGGACGAGGGCCAGAATTGCACTTCTCTGGGCTAGGAAAATCGAGTAGGAGGGGGCGGCTAGCCCCCGTCCTCTCACACCACCCGGCATGCGGGTCCGCACCGGGCGGTTCGCCAAGTTTGACGAATGCTACGGTAACGTGCGGTCAAACTCATCAAGCCCTGGGCTTCCCAGTAGGTGTTGCCCAGGGCTCTATTCATCGGCCCGCGGGCCATCCGCCATGGTCCCTTACGAGAGTTGGCGAACTCGTGTACAACCCATTCTGGTAAGTCTAGTGCGCGTAGTTCGCGGTAGCGGGTTCGGACTCGCTTACACTACCTCCAGAGGCACAGGCGAAGGCGGCGTCTGAGCCACTCCTCGAGGCCCTTGAAGACACTGGGGGTTTCAGCTAAGGCGAAGTACCCCATCCAGCCACCCAGATAGGCGTTAATGCGCGGAATCCTGGCCTCCATGCTCACGGGTTTGCTCCGGGAGGTAAACTCTCGGATTCTGTTCTTGACCCGTTCGATGGTTTGCGGAGCTAGGCGAATGAGGACTTTCCCCTTATTCTTGTACATGCTAAACCCCAGGTATTTCAGTTTCCACGGCCGGTCTACCGCGCTCTTCTGTTCATTAATCTTGAGCTTCAACCCAAGCTGGAGATGCTTCCAAAACAAATTTCCTAAACCTATTGCAGCACAAGTACTCTGCCGTTATGAAGGTTACCCCCCTCCCTGTGGAGAATCTTGTACCTCGACCAAACGCCAGTAAAGGAGGGTAACCAAACTTCGAGCCGTAAAGCTTTTAATAACCCGTCTTGCCCCAGGTGCGGGTGGCACGCCAGAAAGAACGGCCACCAGCCAGGACCTGGAGGAAGACCGCCTGATCCCGGCCTGGTTCTTCTCAGAGTACCGGGATGCTCTGGCTGCTTTCAACTTCCTAAGGCAGCTTGGCGGTAACAAAAAAAGCCTTGGGAGATAAAACCCCGGCCGAGCATGCGGCGCTTAATAAGAACCAGCTTCTAAAAGCTGTTCCCCTTCCTTAAAGGTGTTCTTGGCTTTTTCCAATCGCCACCGACATAAATCCATGCTCATAGCGATATTCCTTCTTCTTGGATGGATTTATAGAAATAGGTTTCTTGAAATAAAGGCCTGGAAAAGCTTTCTACGGACATAATGATCGGCGATATCACAACATCGTATTGCAAATTAATATCTACGGCTAGATCTATTATCACTTCTCTGTAAGCCTTATCGTTGTCCTGGACAATTACCAGAATATCGATATCCGACTGGGGAGTAAAAGTACCACGAGCCACTGAGCCGAACAAGCGAGTTTCTATAACTTTTGGGCCCAAACGTTTTCTCAATAGATAGCAGAACTCTTGGATAGCCCTGCTTATCCGATCAGGTATTTGTTCCTTCATGGTATCACCTTTTTCCTCTTCTCACCATTTACAGCTTTTCCCATGTAACACCATGATACCACACTGTGCCAGGAAAGCCAACTTCTTCGCAGAACTGCATTGCTCCGGGCCAGGAAAAACCACTTGGCTGCCCGCTTGGGGGCAGCCAAGGGTTGGGTTATATTTAGGAAGTGGAAGCTAGCCAAAGCGCTTAGGATTTATGGCGGGGCCGCTCTAGAAACGAAGCTATGGCGCGCTTTGGGGCGCAAGAAGCAAAGGCTAGGGCAAAAGCATTGACCGAATACTGTATGCTCGCCTCCAGCGGCAACTCCATCCATTTGTTGAAGATCTCCTTTTGGAGAGCAATAGCCCTAGGGTCGAGTCTCAATATCCTCTCTGCCAGCCGATAACATTCGGGCAAGAGTTCAGGTAAAGGCACAACCCGGTTAACTAGCCCTATCTTATTGGCCTCCTGAGCCGAAATCCGGGAAGCGGTAAAGATCATCTCCTTGGCTTTACTTACCCCCACCAAACCAATTAGCAACGCTCCTTCGACCGGCACGGGAACGCCCATTTCCAGCTCAGTTAAGCCGAGGACGGCATGCTCAGAAGCTATCCTGAAGTCGCAAGCCATAGCCAAACAGCAGCCACCGCCAAGTGCATATCCGTTGATGGCGGCGATGACCGGTTTTCGGCAATCGCGAATCGAGGTATAAGCCGTCCGCTCTCGTTCAATGAATTGCTTGGCTTCCCCCGGTGACAAATCTTTCATTTCATTCACATCAGTGCCCACCGAAAAGGATTGCTCGCCTTCACCGGTGAGAATTACTGCTCGGACATCACGGTCGGCCGATAGACCAGTCATAACTTGAGCAATTTCCGCCTTCGTATTTAGGGTCAGCGCATTAAGCTTCTTTGGCCTAGAGATAACCACAGTGGCAACCTGGTTCTTAAGCTCTATCCGCAGATCTTGAAATGCCACCGCCGCCCCTCCTCAGCTAGAATACATCCATCACCCCAAGCTGATCGGCAACTGAAAACTCGAACTGGACCACCGGCCGGATGTGTTCATCCACCCTAATCCCGGGAGCCACTTCAACTAGCTGCAAGCCATTAGGAGTTAACCTAAACACGCATCGATCAGTGACGTACAGCACCTGTTGGTTTTTCCGGACTGCCTCCCGGCCATTGAGAGTGATCTGCTGTACCTGGGGAACGAACTTCTT
Organism: Clostridia bacterium; assembly: GCA_014360065.1. Classification (NCBI taxonomy): domain Bacteria; kingdom Bacillati; phylum Bacillota; class Clostridia; species Clostridia bacterium. Next base: position 22,108 of record JACIYF010000011.1, read on the forward strand.
CACCGTCCCTTCTTGAACTATGACCAGTTGCCCATCCCTTATCTCTTCCCTCAGCCCTTTGGCGGTCATGGTGCCGCAAAAGATGATTTTTTTGGCCTTAAAGGTAATATCAATGAAGCCGCCACAGCCAGGCTTTCTTTCGCCAAAAGCACTCACATTGACGTTACCTAGGGCATCTACCTCGGCCATACCGAGGCAGGTAACATCCAGTCCACCCCCGGCGTAAAGATCAAATAATGAAGAAGAATCAAGGAGCATGTCCGCATTATAAGCGGTCCCAAACAAGGTCCAGCCGGCCGGAATCCCACCAATGGTACCATGCTCAGTGGTAAACTTAACCTGGTCGTGCAGGCCGAGTTCTACCGCCACCCAAGGCATATAAGCCGGCAACCCAAACCCAAGATTGACCAGATCCCCGGGCTGTAACTCTTTCGCTGCCCGTTTGAGAATCGCTTTTTCAACCCCTTCATCCATACGAGGAATTTGATCCAGGGGAACCCGAAGCTGCCCGGTCAAGCCCGCTTCAAACCGCTCAACTGATTGGGGCTGGTCGGGATCAATTACTACCGCGTCCACCAGGACACCCGGTACCGCCACCAGCCGCGGGTGGAGCGAACCCCTAGCGGCTTTGCGCTTGACTTGGGCAATAACCACGCCCCCGCTGTTCTTAGCAGCCATAGCAAACGGCAGTATGCCTAGAGTGGACGGTTCGTCTTCCACCGATATGTTGCCGTCCTCGTCAGCGGTGGTGCCCATAATGATGGCCACATCTATGGGATAACCTCTATAAAAGAGGAACTCTTGCCCTTCCAGATTGATAACCTTAACCAAGCTATCGTCCTTTGAGATCTCGTTCCACCCGCAGCCTTCTACCCGTGGGTCTACATAGGTATGAAGGCCTACTGGGGTTATCAGGCCCGGTTGCCCGGCAGCAATGGCCCGCATCAACTGAAACAATACTCCCATGGGAAGGTTGTAGGCTTCAACCTTACACTGCCGGATCATTTCATTCATGTTTCTCAACTTCCAAACCCCGTACCCGCTGCCTATTACTCTCTTGGTCATGCCCTCATGAGCAAAGCGGTCGATGCCAGTCCCCGGGTGAAAGCCCATAACCACCGGGTGAACCTCAGTAAGGCTCTGAGGATGGCCAGTTTCAAGAAACCGCTTCTCCAAAGCAGCTAAGACCGTGTCCGGGTTTAACACCGAGCCGTTCCCGCACACCAGTACAGTAGCGTTATCAGGGATTAACTCTACCGCCTGGTCAGGACTTAGAAATCGTACCAACGTATCTTCCTCCTCGCATGCTCTTTGCTTGCCCAAGTACGTGCCTGCGGGGCGTGGGCCGGAGGGCCGCAAGCGGCCCTCCGGCCCGATCTCGCTTCTCAGCAATCTCTTACTCAGCACCGCCCAAGAGCTTAAAGTCCTCTTCCACCTCGTCCTCATTGGGCTTCTTAGTCAACAAGCTTACCACAATTACAATCAACGCCGCCCCAACTACTGCCGGCAATCCTTCAAACATCCAGTCCCGGAGCATGGCGTTTGATTTCCAAAGGTAGGCTATCATGGGGCCGGAGATCATGCCGGCCACCGCATGTAGATCAACTCCTTTACCGCTGGCGTGATCAGTGTTAAAATCACAAAAAGGGTAGACCTGGGGATGATATCCCCAGGGGCTACGACCGGACCACCTGGTGTTACTCTTGGCGGAGGGACCAGGTGGCCTTTCCATTTTGCTCCCGAGTTACTTGCTAGTCAGCTGTCACTCCCACGGTCCTGATATCCCAACTCCTTGGAAATAGCCTCGCAAGCCGTTACCACCAGCTCAATCAGTTGAGGAATGGTCTCATCATTAAGCCGGGTGGTCGGCCCAGAAAGGCTTAGCGACGCTATCACTTCCCCCTTGGAGTTTTTGATGGGAGCGGCTACTCCCCGAAGCCCTATTTCCAGCTCCTGATCATCGATAGCGTACCCCTGGTGCCGGATCTTTTCTAATTCACACTTGAGCTTGGCTCCATCGGTAATGGTGTAATCGGTATATCTTGTTAGGCCTCTGGCAATAAGTCGTTCCAATTCTTCCTCGGACTGTCCCGAAAGCAGGACTTTTCCGGTGGTAGTGCAGTGTGCCGGGCCTCGACCCCCATACATGGAGACAACCCTGACATCCTTGGGCACTATGTTCTCCACATAAAGGATTTCGCCCCGATCGTAAACCGCTAGATTGGCGGTCAGCCCGGTCTGATTGACCAATTCGATCATGTAGGGCCTAGCAATGGGCCTAAGCTGCATATTCTTGGCTACGATGTTGCCCAGCTCCAGGAGCTTAAGGCCAAGTTTATAGCCAGCCCTTTCCCTGGCCAGCATCTGATATTGCTCGAGGACATCAAGAAACCGGTACAAAGTGCTTCTTTTAATACCCGTAAGTGAACCGATTTCTTGCGCTGATAACACCGGCCTTTCCTGGCTAAAGGCAAGGAGGATGCTAAGCGCCCGTTCTAGAGTAACTATCTGGTTCGGTCTCTCCGGCACCCGGACATCCCTCATCTCCTAAGGTGTTCCCATAGAATGGGACTAAGATCTCACTTTCTAGGAACACCTTAGGTATTCGACAGTCTTACGCCGATTCCTCCCTATGCTAATAAACTTCCACTAAATTACTCTAAAAGCAGGGCCTGGTCCATAATTTTGAGGTTCGGGCTGACCTGAGCTGGAAAATCGATATTCTCCAAGACGTCTTCCTTAAGCCTCACGCCTGGAGCAATTTCTGTGAGAACCGGGCCTTGGGCCGTGAGCTTAAACACCGCCCGCTCAGTAACGTAGGTAACCTCCTGGCCGCACCTTTTGGCGTTCTCGGCATTGAAGGTTATCTGCTCCACCCTTTTGACCAGCTTGCGGAACCTTCCCTCCTTGGATATAACCAGCTTGCCGTGTTTTACTTCCGCTTCCAACCCTCCGGCAGTCAGGGTTCCGCAGAAGACGATCTTTTTGGTGCGGTGGGTGATGTCGATGAAGCCGCCGCAACCGGGAACCACATTATTGAATTTGCTGACGTTGACGTTGCCGAGCTCATCGATCTCGCCAAAGCCGAGGAAGGTGGCGTCCAGACCGCCCCCCTGGAAACAGTCAAACACCTGGGTCGAATCGATGATGGCTTCGGGGTTGATGTTGGCGCCAAAGACCTCGCGCCCGGCCGGGACGCCTCCCACCGACCCGTGCTCGGGGAAGAAAGTAAGCCGATCGATGATACCGGTTTCCAGGGCAATCCTCGGGATCTCCACCGGAATTCCAACCCCCAGATTCACTATCCGGGCCTCCCCAAGCTCAGCCGCCGCCCGCCGGACAATTATTTTCCTTATATCTAGCGGCAGCGGCTCGATGGCTTCTAGTGGCATTCTGATCTCTCCGGTGAGAGCGGGATTTAGTTCTTTGCCTCCGGAAATGGTTTGATCGGGGTCCACCACGATGGCGTCCACCATGATGCCCGGCACCACCACCTCCCTGGGCTTTAAGCTCCCGGCTTCGGCCAGGCGCCTGACCTGGGCGATCACTTTGCCGCCGCTGTTTTTGGCCGCCATGGCCAGGGTGGCGATGCCTAAAGTGACCGGTTCATCCTCCAGGGTGATGTTGCCGTGGGTATCGGCGGTGGTGCCGCGGATGATGGCCACGTTAATGGGGAAGGTGGGATAACATAGGTATTCCTTGCCGTCGATTACCCTTAGAGAACATATATCGGCAGTGGTGCGCTGGTTCAGCCGGCCGCCCTCGATACGGGGGTCGACAAACGTATTTAGGCCCACGCTGGTCAGGTGGAAGTCCCGCCCGGAGGCGATATCCCGGAGCAGGCCAAACACGGTCCCCATGGGCACCACGTAGGCTTCCACCTCGCCCAGAAGGGCCATCTGGCTCATGCGGGAGGTCTTCAGGTAGCTGTAGCCGCTGCCGATGACCCGGCGGGTCATGCCCTCATGGGCGAAATGCTCAAGCCCCAGGCCCACCCCCATGCCGTAGATGATGGGATGGACTTCGGTCAGGTTTCTTGGATGTCCGGTTTTTAAAAACCTTTCTTCCAGGGCGCTGACCACCTTTTCCGGAAGCAGGAGGTTCTCGCACCCGCAGACAGCTACGGTGTCGTTGTCCTGGATTAGCTCTACTGCCTCTTCGGCTGTCATGACCCTCATTCTTCTTCACCCCGCAGGACTTTTACGGTGGCCGAGCCTTGGGCTACCGTGGTCCCATCCTGGTTGGTTATCTCTGCCTTCATAATGACCTTGCGGCGCTCGGCCAAAATCTCGGCCACGGTCAAGGTGACAGTGACGGTGTCCCCGAAGTAGACCGGGGCCACAAACTTGGCCTGATACTCCTGGGCCATATAGCCGGGCGGCTCAAGCACATCCCTAAGCTGGGTAGTGGCCGCCGACATGAACCCTATCAAAAGGGCGCCGTGCACCACCCGATGCTTAAACATCTTGGTGGAAGCATACTGCTCGTTGACGTGGTTGGGATGAAAATCGCCGGTTATGCCGGCATACAAGTACACATCGCTTTCGGAAATGGTCTTGGTTACCGAAAAGCGACCTCCAACTTGAATTCGCTCTTTCCAGCTCATCTCGATTCCGGGCTCCTTTAATTGGTAGTAATAGTCTTTTGCCTAGCTAAAACTCTTGGTGCCAAGAACCGGCTCCCGGCCGGCCCTGTAGGTGCAGGTTATCACCCTCTCCCAACCAGGGTCCTTTTTGGGAAAGTCCTCCCGGTAGTGGCCGCCCCGGCTCTCGGTGCGGAGGCCGGCCGCTGATGCCATGATGCCGGCCACATCCAGGAGGTTTTTCAGCTCCTGGGTTTTCCAGACGCTTTCCGGGCTGGCGCCCAGGGAGGACTTGTCCGAAACCTCAAGCCGGAGGGCATCGATGGTGTTCTTAAGCCTGGCCAGAGAGGACGCATCCTTCACGATCAGGTAGTCCCGGTACATGGCCTCCTGGAGCCTTCTGCGTATTGAGGAGAAGGTGGTCTGGTCCACCCCCGCCCAGCGGTTGGCAAGAAAGCCGCGTACCCAACGGGGCTCGCCCAGGCTGGGACGATGGCCTTCCAGGGCGTACCGGGCCGCCGCTTTTCCGGCCCGGCGGCCGAACACCTGGCAGGCAAGGAGCATGTTCCCTCCCAGGCGGTCGGCCCCGTGGGGGCCGCCGGCCACCTCCCCGGCGGCATAAAGGCCGGGCAGGTCGGTATCGCCCTCGGGGCCGATCTTCGCCCCGCCGTTTACGGCATGGCCGACGCAGGTTACTTCTACCGGACTTTTTAAGAGATCGACGCCGCGGGCAGCGTACCATTCCCGGGTAGCCTGAAAGACCGATTTGAGGTTGGGGTCGCTCAAGCCTTCGGGGGATGCCCCGGTGAAGTCAAGGTAAACCTTTCCTTTTATGCTTTCCTTCTTGACCGCTATTTCAAGGTAGCGGGAGGCATCGGCCACCGAGAAGGGGAAGTGCCCCTTGTCCCGGTAGCACTGCTCCATAAGGTCAGGATCGGGGAGATACCGGTAGAGGACCTCATCACCTTCCTCATCAATCAGCCTGGGTTTCAGCTTCCACAGCCAGGCGTTGAGGAGGGAGGGAGGATACCCGGGGATGAGGATCCCCAGCCCGGCCTGCATGAACTCCATGTTCACCAGGGTGGCCCCGGCCCGGTAGGCCAGGGCGTACCCGTCGGCGGTGATGCTTTCCGGGTAGAGGCTGGGAGAGAAGAGATGCCCCGCTCCCCCGGCGGCCAGCACCACCGCCCCGGCGGTGATGAGAAGGGGCTGGCCGTCCTTTCCCATGGCCAGGGCCCCCATGCACCTCTTCTCCTTCACCGCCAGGTCCAGCACCAGGTGCTCCTCCAGAAACTTGACCGGATAGCGGGAAAGCTCCCGGCGGAGGGCGGAGAGGATGGGCTTTCCGTGGCCGGGGATGATGTGCATCCTCGGCCGGGTGGCAAAGCAGCCGGAGATGGCCACCGGCCTTCCTTGCTCCTCCCTAAAGGGCACGCCAAAGCCCTTTAAGTCTTCATAGGCCAGGGGAGCCTCCTCGGCCAGCATCCGGGCCAGGACCGGGTCGGCCATCCCCTGGGCGGCCCCCATGATGTCCCGGTAGTGCTCCCCGGGGTTGTCCAGGGGATCGGTAGCCCCGTCGCCCACGTTGAACCCGGCCACCTCCGAGGCCCCGTAGCCGGTGGCCCCGCCCTCATTAAGGCGGTCTTTTCCTACCACCAGGACCTCTGCCCCGGCCCGGGCCGCCTCCAGGGCCGCCCGGAGGCCGGCGGAGCCGAAGCCGATGATGAGGACGTCAGCATTTAGAGCCATAACATCGCTCTGACCCTTGGACACGGTCTAGCCACCTTTCATAGGCCAGGATCAGCCGCCGGCCCGCCTGGACCTCAAGATGTCAATGCCAACTGCGATGACGATGATTACCCCTCGGATCACGTACTGCCAGTAGGAAGAAACGTTTAGGAGGTTTAGGCCGTTGCCGATTACCCCTAGGATCAACACGCCCAGAATGGTGCCGCTGATGGTGCCGATGCCGCCGGTCATGCTGGTGCCGCCGATTACGGCCGCGGCGATGGCATCGAGTTCGAAAAGCTCCCCGGCGGTGGGCTGGGCTGAGTTTACCCGGGCGGTAAGGATCAGGGCCGCCACCGCGCAGAGCAACCCGGACAATACGTAGGTCAGGCCCTGAACCAGCTTGGTATTGATGCCGGAAAGGCGGGCCGCCTCCTCAGAACTTCCCAGGGCATAGACGTGGAGGCCGAACTTGGTGTTCTTGGAGATGATATGGCAGACGATGGCCACCAACGCTAGGACAATCAAGGGAAAGGGCACCGGGCCTAACAGGCCGTTGCCAATGAAGCTCAATACCGGATTATAGTCAAAGGTTATGGGCGTACCTTCAGATATAATCAGCACCGCGCCCCGGCAGACGCTCATGGTGGCCAGGGTGGCAATGAAGGGGGTGATCCTGGCTTTGCTCACCAAAAGCCCGCTTATGGCCCCTATGGCTGCTCCTGCCAAAAGGGCAGCCAGGATAATCACTACCGTAGGCGTGCCCGCCTTGGCCAGCAAGGCAATTTCAGCTGAGACTAGAGCTACCACTGCTCCTACCGAAAGGTCGATGCCGCCGCCGATGATCACAAAGGTCATGCCCAGGGCCAAAAGGCCGTTGATGGACACCTGCCTTCCTACGCTGAACAGGTTGACCGGCGTCAGGAAGACGTCGGAAAGGCTGCTTAAAGCTACCACCAAGGCTAAAAGGAGCAATAGCAGCGGTATATTCTGCGATGTTTTCAGCTTATCCATCCATGGTCTGGCAATGGTTTTTGGTTCTGCCGACATGCTGCCCACCTCTTCCTTTGTTGCCATATTCGATCAGACCGCCTCCTTGAAGGCAATGCGCTTTCCGGAAGCCAGCATCATGATGTTTTCTTCCGTAGCCTGGGAGCGAGGAAGCTCTCCCATTACCTCCCCCTCGTGCATAACCAGGATGCGGTGGCTCATGCCCAGGATCTCCGGCAGCTCGGAGGAGATCATGATGGCGGCTCCGCCATTTTCCACAAACCGCTTCATGTGCTCGTAGACTTCAAATTTGGCCTGAACATCGATGCCTCGAGTAGGTTCGTCGAAAATAATGACCTTGGAATGGGTGCAGAACCACTTGGCCAGGGCAATCTTCTGCTGGTTGCCGCCGCTAAGGTTTACGATCTTTTGGCTCAGAGAGGGAGTTTTGATACGCAAGGCCTCCCGGTATTCCTGGGCCAGGTTTCTGGCTTGCGCCAGGTCAATAAAGCCCAGCCGGCACATCTTGGGGATGGCGGCGATGACGATGTTGTTCATTACATCCTGCTTAAGCAGGAGCCCCTTCTTGCGATCTTCAGTGACAAAGCCGATCCCGGCAGCAATGGCGTCCATGGGATCCCTGATGGTTACTTCTTTGCCCTCGATGAATACCCGGCCGCTGTCTTTGGGATCTAGGCCGAAGATGGCTCTGGCCACCTCGGTCCGCCCTGCTCCCACCAGCCCGAATATCCCGAGGATCTCTCCCCGGCGTACGCCCAAGTTAACGTTCTGGAATTTCTTCCCGCGGCTGAGATTCTCAACTCTAAAGATCTCTTCCCCCTTGGGACTTTCAACCGCAGGAAACTTGGATTCCAGGGGCCGGCCCACCATCATCAGGACCATTTTGTCTTCATCGCACTGCTCGATGGGCAGGGTACCAACCAATGCCCCGTCTTTAAGCACCGTTACCCGGTCAGCAATCTTGGGAATTTCGTGCAGCCGGTGGGAGATGTAGATAATGCTTACCCCTTGCTGCTTTAACGAACGGATGACGCCAAAAAGATGCTCAATCTCGCTATCGGTAAGCGATGATGTAGGCTCGTCCATGATTATGATCTGGGCTTTAACGTACAAGGCTTTAGCAATAGCTACCATCTGCTGGATGGCGGTACTCAAGCGGCCCACCGGCACATTGACATCGACGCTCACTCCCAGGCTCCCCAGAAGCTCTTTGGCTTTGCGCCTCATGGCCGACCAGTCGACTATGCCCGGCACCTGACCTTTGACTTCCTCGCCCAGGAAAATGTTCTCGGTCGCCGTCAGGTGGGGCGCTAGATTAATTTCTTGAGGTATCATGGCGATACCGGCCTGCAAAGCATCATGAGGGCTCTGGAAGTTAACTTCTTTTCCCCTCAGGATCACCCTACCGTGGTCCTTCTGGTAGGCGCCATAGAGAATCTTCATCAGGGTGGATTTCCCGGCGCCGTTTTCGCCCAGTAAGGCCAGGACCTCACCTTCGTAGAGGTCGATGCTTACATTCTTTAGAGCCTGGGTGCCCGGAAAAGCCTTGGATATTTCTTGCATTTCCAGTACCAGGGATTGCATAATCACCACTCCGTCCCGACCGTCGGGCCCGGAAGACTGCCTCGATCTTCTTCCTAGGCCCGTCGGTCGATTATTACTTCGCTTATTGATAAATCTTCAAGAACTGATCCACGTTATCCTTGGTAATAACTGGCATGGGCGGTGAGACGTAAGAATCCACTTTCTCACCACGAATTACCTTGAAAGCACTATCTACAGAGATCTGAGCAATAGAGATGGCATCGTTGTAGATGGTGGCATCCAGGCGCCCAGCCTTGATGTTTTCAAGACCTTCTTTGATGCCGTCATACCCAACCACCACTACCTTGTGGAGCTTGCCAGCAGCCTCGATTGCCTGCAACCCACCAATAGCCATGTCGTCATTTTCATAGAAGATGCCGGCGATGTCGGGATGCGCCTGCAACAGGTCCTCGGTGAGGTTCAGGGCTTGATCCCGCTTGTAGTTTCCAGGGCGCTGGTAGACTAGAGTTATCCCTGGATATTGAGCGATGCCCTGTTTGAATCCGGTGGTCCGATCAGTGGTAGAAGAACTGCCTGGCGTCCCTTCGATCAAGGCAACCTTTCCTTTGCCGTTAATCTTCTCAGCAATGATCTTGGCAGCGAGCTGCCCGCCTTTTATATTGTCGCAGGCGACAAACTGGGTCATCTCCGCGCCCTCTACCCGGCGAGCAGTTGCTATTACCGGGATGCCTGCTCTATTGGCTTCCGCCACTGCCGGAGCTACCGCCTTGCCATCAATGGCGTTGAGCAGAATGGCGTCAACCTTCCTGGTAATCAAGTCCTCAATGTCAGAAGTCTGCTTATCGACCTTGCCTTGGGCATCGAGAACTATAGCCTCGCCGCCCATTTTTTCGATTTCTTTCACTGAAGTATCGGTGAGGAACTTCTGCCAAGGAAACGAAAGGGTAGAGATAGACAACCCGATCACCGGTTTCTTATTCTGACTTCCACCCTGGGAACCAGAACCCGCCGATGGCTTGCTGCCTCCGCATCCACCAACAAGTACGGTGCTTACGGCTACGATTAAAGCGAGCGATATGAGCCTTAAGGATTGCTTTAGAGATCTTGGCATTCTTTATTGTCATCTCCCTTCATTCTCAGTCGCTTTGCCGACATTTCACAAGTAACGTTAGCCACGCTACAATAGGACATAAAACCATAAGCTGCAGTTTACAGTACTTTTAGGGTTGTCTGGCCTTCCATCACCTTCTCTCCACTGGCGGTATAACAGTTGGCATTAAAGTAAATCTCATGGCGCAGAACGTCTTTGCCGATCACCTCCAAAGATGCGGTTACTGTCTCCCCGGGAAGCACCGGTTTAAGAGCCGTCAAGGCGTAACGGTACGATACCCCTCCCGGAGGCGGCACATGGGCCGTCATCTTGGCCATCACCGCCGATACAATACCGACAAGCAGGGCGCTGGGAACCACCATTCCCCTTTCCCCGGCCCGCTTGGCGGCCACCTCATTGATATATAGGGGATTTAAGTCCCCGCTAATAGTTAGGAAATTGGCCACATCGGCCTGGGTGATGGTCTTGGTATGCTCTTCTCTGTGCCCCATGGGCAGGGCCTCCATGCGTTGCGCTCGTTCATCCATGTGGTTTCTCCTCCCCAAACGCCACTCGATGCTTCCGAAACACTTCCCATGCCGGGGCGCTGGCACCGGCGAAAGACTGGCCTCGCCAGCGATCCGTATGGCTCCCCCTCACCCTTCGGCGGGGTTCCCGGCCAATTCGACCTCCTGTCTCAAGAGGCCGGCCTCGGACGTCCTGTCCTCGGCCCCGCCTCCGAGCTCGGTCTCGTCAACGGCTCGCACGGCTCGCCCAAAGTCGCCTTACGCCAGCATCCCCGGCCATTTTCATACTTCTTTCGGATGCACCCGCCGCTCATCACCTTTTGTCTCAAATCGGCTCACAGAACCTGGGCAACGGTTTCACCCTTAAGGATTCTTACTCCCGACTGGTTGACGCAATTGACCGTGAGCCTGTACCTGCCCTCCCCCAGCGCTTCTTCAGTCGTCACCTCCGTAGTCACGGTGTCTCCAAGCTTAATGGGGCCGGTAAACTTGACATCGTACCCCACCGGATAGCCCGTAACTCCGGCCAGGGCCAGCAATCTGGAAACGGCTGCCGAAACCAACCCTACTGAATAAGCCCCGTGGGCGATGCGCCCGCCAAACTGAGTTTTGCGGGCAAACTCTTCATTGACGTGAACGTCATAGAAGTCTCCAGTAATGCCAGCAAACAGGTTGACGTCGCTCTCGGTGACGGTCTTGGTAAACTGGCCTTTACTCCCTATAGCTAATTCCTGCGCCATTGCCGATGCCTCCATCCGCCTATTACTTCGCATCTCAGTTGCCGTACATGGCCTGGCTTTGTCTCTTTGCTTTCGCCAATATCTCCTCTCTTATCCCCATGGGCTCATCCCTAAAGATCCGGGGGTCCATGACCTTTAGGTCTTTGGCGATCCGGGGCTCGAAGTCCATGTAGGGGAGGATGTGGGTTTTAGGGTCGATCCCGGGGGCCACCTCGGTGAGGGTAAGGCCCTCAGGGAGGAGCCGGAATACCGCCCGCTCGGTAACGAATAGAACTTCCTGGTTCATCTTTTTGGCATAGGAGCCGCTGAAAGTTATCTGCTCCACCTTGGAGATGAACTTCTTGTACTTGCCTTCCTGGAGGATGTTCACCCGGCCGGAGGAAAAGTCTACTTTCAGGCCTCCGGAGGTAAAGGTGCTGCAGAAGACCACCTTTTTAGCATTCTGGGAGATGTCGATGAAGCCGCCGCAGCCGGCCAGGGTGCTCCCGAACTTGCTTACGTTGACATTCCCTTCCTGGTCGGCCTCGGCCATGCCCAAAAAGGTCACTTCAAGACCCCCGCCGTCGTAAAAGTCGAACTGGTAGGGCTGGTCGATGATGGCGATGGGGTTTCTGGATACGCCAAAGATGATGCCGGATACCGGGGTTCCCCCGGTCGGGCCCTGCTCGATGGTGAAGATCACATCCTCTTCTAGACCTTCCTCAAAGGCAATGGTAGCCACCTGGGAGGACATGCCAAAGCCTACGTTTAACGCCACTCCGGGGACCAGCTCCATGGCAGCGCGGCGGGCTACCACCGTGCGCTCGTTTAAGGGGCTTTTTTCCATCTGGGCCCGGGGGGCGCGGTGCTCGCCGCAGTAAGCGGGGTTGTACTCGGCTTCATAGGTCTGCCACTGGTCCTCCACCACCACCAGGGCGTCTACTAGGAAGCCGGGGACCTTAACCAGGCGGGGATCTAAGCTTCCGGACTGGACCAGGTGCTTTACCTGGGCGATCACCATGCCGCCGGAGTTTTTGGCGGCCTGGGCGGCGGAGAGGACCTGGAAGGTTCCGGTTTCATACTGCATGCTCAAGTTTCCGTCGGTATCGGCAAGGCTGGCCCTAAGGAGGACCACGTCGGGCTTAAAGGCGGGATAAAAGAGGTACTCCTCTCCTTCAAACTCCACCAGCTTCACCAGATCCTCCTTGGTTATCTCGTTTAGCTTTCCCCCCTCCAGCCGAGGATCCACGTAAGTATGAAGGCCTACCTTGGTGATTACGCCCGGCCTTTTGGCAGCAATCTCCCGGTAGAGCTGGGCCATGGGCCCCTGGGGGAAGTTGTAAGCTTCGATCTTATTCTCCAGGGCGAGCTTTCCCATCTTGGGGCAAAGCCCCCAGTGGCCGCCAATGGCGCGCTTGATGAGGCCCTCATGGGCTAGGTGCCCGATGGAGCGATCCCCCCGGTCCCCAAGGCCGTTGGAGTGATACAGGGTGAGGTCCCGGGGATGGCCGGTTTCCAAAAACCGCTCCTCTATGGCAGAAAGGATGGCTTCGGCATCGGCCAGGCCTCCGCTTCCTCCTTCCACGCACACCACCCAGTTATCCTTAATGAGCTCGGCTGCTTGTTGGGGGGAGATGATGGGTTTTTGCATCACAACTCTTCCTCCGTCTACTAAAGTTAACTCGCTTTTCACCATTGACACGGAAAGACCTGGGGATTCCCTTCCTTAGCCCTAACGGCTAGAGGATAGGCAAATCTTTCACTCGTATAGGGATGGTCTTCTCGATAATGGCCGCCACGGCTTTCCGCGCGTTTTCGAGCCGCGGCAGCTATGACCCGGGCCACGGTGATTAGGTTAGCGGTTTGAACTAAAGTTTTATTCGTCTGCCAGGGTTGGCCCAGCCTGGTCAGGTCGTCTTCCATGACGTCTAGTTCGGCCAGGAGCGCTTCGAGGCCCGGTTCCGTCCGTACCACCAAAAGCCCTTGCCAACATGCCTCTTGCAATCGGTGCCGGATCTCTTTGGCCCTGGCCACAGCTATTTCGCTGTTCTCAATTCCAGAGCTTGTACCCGCAAGGGAAAAAGCGGCTTGCAGCCGGATTTGGGCTTGAGCATTAGCTTTAGATTGTAAGGCTTTGGTAGAGCTGGTCGCTGCTTTGGCTCGCCTAGCTGCCGCCCTCCCGGCGCGGGCGCCAAATACCTGACAGGTTAAAAGCATGTTCCCGCCTAGGCGATCAGCCCCATGGGGACCACCGGCCACTTCGCCGCAGGCGTAAAGGCCGGCGATGGTGGTTTCTCCCCATTCGTCGATCTTTAGCCCACCATTGATGGCATGGGCGTAAACCACTACCTCCAGCGGCAGCCTAGAAATATCCACGCCGCGGGCCAGCAGCCAGTCTTTAACCGCGCCATACACGCCCCGCAAAGGGCTATCAGCTGGCAGAGCTTGGATATCTTGGTCGCCGATGCCGGTCAAATCCACGTAGACGCCGCCGTGACTAGAGCCCCGCCCGGCCAGCTTCTCCTTTTGGATAGCAATCTCTACGTACCGGCCGGGATCGGCCACACTAAAGGGGAAATGCCGCGACTTGTAGTCCATGGCTTCGGCCGGGGTCAGCCCCGCCGGCAAGTAGGAGGACAGGAATTCCTCCCCGGTAGCATTGTATAGCCGGGGATGGAGCGCCCACAAAAAGGCGTTGAACTGGCTTTTAATGGGGTGAATGATCCCCACCACCGCTTGCATGAATTCCATATTCACCAGCTCAGCCCCGGCCCGATAACCCATGGCGTAGCCGTCGCCGGTAATGTCTCCAGGAGCTAAGCTGTACTTGAAGAGCTGCCCCGCCCCACCGGCGGCCAGGATGGTGCTTGGGGCAGCTAGGACTAAAGGTTGGCCGTCAGCGCCGATGCCCCAAGCACCGACGCAAATCCCATCCTCCACCAGCAAGTCAACTACAGTAACATCCTCCACTACGGTGATGCCAAGCTGCCTTACCAGCGGGACCAAGGCGTTCATAATGGCAGTGCCGTGGTCGCGAAGGATGTGCATGCGGGGCTTAGAAGCGAAGCAGCCGCGCACTTCCACGTACCGGTCGCCCTGGCGCTCAAATTGTACCCCCAGGCTCTCCAGATATTTCGCGCTGGGAACGGCTTCGAAAGCAAGAATTTCGGCTAGCTTGGGGTTAGCCATTCCCTGGCCGGCCTGGATAATATCCTGGTAGTGCACCTCCGGTGCATCCGAGGGGTCAACTATACCATCGGCGGCATTGTAGCCAGCGGTATCGGCTACGTGGGCGGCAGTGGTACCGGAATGCCCCAGCTTCCCTTTTAGGACCATGGCTACCTGGGCTCCTGCCTGAGCCGCCTCCACAGCGGCCCGGCAAGCTGCCCCACCGCCTCCGATTATTAAGACATCTGCCGTTAGCATTTGGGGGTCGCGGCAGGTCAAAGCTTTCCCCTCCCTAAGGACAATCTTCGTACAAGATATTGAACCAATGTTTGTCACGCTGGTAGAGGTTTCCCAGCATCGGCATCTTTATCTACTTCGAGGAATTGTATCCCAGCTCCCGGGATATTTCCATGCAAGCCTCGGTGATTATTTGGCTAACCTCGGGAATGCTGTCATCCCTTAGTCTGGTGACCGGTCCGGCTAAGCTCATGGCCGCCACCATAACCCCTTGGGCATTGTAGATAGGGCCAGCTACGCTCCGCAAGCCCTCCTCCAGCTCCTGATCGTCGATGGAGTAGCCCCGCCGCCGGATGGCCTCAATTTCCTCCCTGAGCTTTTCTGGATCGGTAATGGTGTTGGCGGTAATCCGACGCAGGCCCCGTTGGATGATCCGCTCTAGCTCCTCGGCTGGCTGACCAGTCAAGAGCATCTTGCCAGTACTGGTACAGTAGGCCGGAGCTCGGCCACCATGCATGGATACCACCCGCACGTGCCGGGGGACGATATTCTCAATGTAGACGATGTCGCCATCATAATAGGCGGAAAGGTTGCTGGTCATTCCTGTCCGGTTAACTATCTCCACCATCACCGGTTTGGCAATAGCCTTGACTTCCAGGTTGGCCCCAGCAATATCCCCCAGCTCGACCAGCTTGAGCCCGGGCATGTAGACGGTGCCCCGCTTGCTGATGTAACCCCTTCTCGCCAACACATGCAAAAATCGGTAAAGGGTGCTTTTGCTTAGCCCAGTAACTTCTGCGATCTCCGCCGCAGTCAACGACGGCCTCTCCCGGCTGAACGCTCCAAGAATATCTAAGCCTCGCTCCAAACTAGTAATTTGAGTGTTTTCCAAATTAGACATGGAGCACCTTTCCCATTGTATGAAACCGAAGTTTCACCTGTTTGGAAACTGTTAAGATATTTCGCTACTCAGGTTAAGATTCCTGCTGGGTGACAAAATTTTTTGGAGAGATTTTGCTGCGACACTAGAGGCAGCTTAAGAGAGGAAAGCAGTGAGGTCTGGTGCCACCGCTGGCAACCGGGGCTAAGCCTGCTTAATTAAGTACCCGGTAGCATCGCCCTACCGGGTACTTTATTTATCTGCCTGCAAGTCATTCCAAAGTTATGGGGCGAGGTGCTGTTACTTGATCTCTACCTCAGCGCCTACTTCGGCCAGCTTGGCCTTGATGGACTCGGCCTCCTCGCGGCTCACCTTTTCCTTGATAGGCTTCGGAGCCTCGTCTACCAAAGCCTTGGCTTCCTTGAGGCCAAGGCCGGTAATCTCGCGGACTACCTTGATGACGTTAATCTTCTGCTGACCTACAGAAGTCAAGATGGCATCAAACTCGGTCTGCTCCTCAGCTGCTTCCTCGGCAGCCGGGGCAGCGCCAGGTGCAGCCGGAGCGGCCACCGCCACTGGGGCGGCAGCGGTAACTCCAAACTCATCTTCCAAAGCCTTTACTAACTCCGAAAGCTCAAGCACGGTCAGTCCCTTGACCGCTTCTACGATCTCGCTAACCTTGGACATTATCCTGCCTCCTTAAGAATAACTTACTCTAACTTGGGGGCTGGCCCTCCGCTCCGTAACCCGTCCAGCACTCAATTCACCTATCCATCCACCAGGCATCACCCAGTCGGGTGCTAAGACACTATTTAGTCCTGGTTGCCTGCCGATTGAGTGCTGGTTCGCTTTCAGACCAGCTCCCCTGTGGTACCGCAATTAGCGGCATGGAAACTGCACCTCAAGCAGCCTCGCCACCCGCAGCTTGCTTTTCCCGGACCGCATCCAGGACATAGACCAACTGGCGTATGGTCCCCTGCAGCACCGAGACCAAGCCGCTGATGGGGGCTTGGAAGCCTCCCACCACCCGGGCCAGCAATTCCTCCCGGGATGGCAGGCTGGCCAAGGCCTGCACGCTTTCCGGGCCAATCACCTGACCCTCGAGAACCCCGGCTTTGATAGAGAACACCTTATGGGTACGGGCAAAATCGTTTAAGGCCTTAGCCATTGCGGCCGGGTCTTTACCGCTGAAAGCAATGGCCACCGGTCCTTCCAGCCACGGCTCCAATCCCTTTATGCCGGCTTTAGCAGCCGCCCGGGCGGTAAGGGTATTCTTGACCACCCGGTACTCAGCCCCAAGCTCCCGCAACTTGCGGCGCAGCTCGGTAATCTCGGCCACCTTAAGGCCCCGGTAGTCGGTAAGGATGCTGGCGCTGGAATTGGAAAGCAACTGGGTAAGCCTCTCTACTACTTCAACTTTCTCTTGCCGCCTTAGGCTCACTTGCTCACCTCCCTAAACTGTACACTCGAAGCCCTCAATCCTCGCCAGTGCTTCCTGGCGATTCACCGCCCTAGGCTCTCCTTGCGGCCTTAAATAAAAACCAGGCCCCGTAGACTACCCTCCTACGGAGCCTGGCCAATTGCACACCTACCCTGGGGACCGTGCTCCCGGGCCTTGTGCACTTGGTTATTCTGGCTCCACTTGGCACCTAGGCAGGCCGTGGATTGGCTCCACAATTAAGCTTCGCCCTTTTCAGGCGATAGCGCCGACCGTCTACGGTGATCGATTCTTATTCTGCTAAGCTGGTTTCCTTCTAAGTTGGCTTAACCCATTTATTTCTTTATTTCGGGCTTAACCCCTTATTGTCCATTTACTCCTGGCTTTCGCTACCTGGCCCCTACAGCCCGCAACGGGTTGACCTTAACCCCCGGGCTCATGGTGGTGGAAACGGTAATACTCTTCAAGTACTGACCTTTGGCCGCCGCTGGCTTGGCCCGTACCAAAGCGTCAATCAGCACCAAGAGGTTCTCGGTAAGCTTTTCTTTGCCAAAGGATACCCGTCCAATTGGGGCATGGATTATACCGGCTTTATCGGTGCGATACTCGATTTTACCAGCCTTGACTTCCTGCACCGCTTTAGCTACATCAAAGGTGACGGTACCGGTCTTGGGGTTGGGCATCAGGCCTCGAGGGCCTAGGATCCGGCCCAATCGGCCCACCGTGCCCATCATATCAGGGGTAGCGATGGCCACATCAAAATCAAGCCAGCCTCCTTGGATTTTGGCAGCCAACTCCTCATCGCCAACCACATCGGCCCCGGCTGCTTCCGCCTCCTTAGCCTTTTCGCCCTTGGCAAACACCAGCACCCGGCGGGTCTTGCCGGTGCCGTGGGGCAGCACTACTGTCCCCCGCACCTGCTGATCAGCATGGCGCGGGTCAACCCCCAACCTCACCGAAACTTCAACCGTCTCATCAAATTTGGCAGTGCCGATCTTTTCTATGACTTCCATGGCCTCTGCCGGTTCATATAACCTTTCTCGATCAATCAGTTTGAGCGCTTCTCGGTATCTTTTTCCTGGTTTGGCCAACTTTCATTCCCCCTAGTGGTATTAACGGAAGTCCTTCCTCCCACTTGCTGTTCTTAGCCCTCAACGATCTCGATGCCCATGCTTCGAGCCGTCCCCTCGATCATGCGCATAGCCGCCTCAATATCGTTGGCATTCAAATCCTTCTTTTTGGTCTCGGCGATCTCCCGCACCTTGGAACGAGGCAACTTGGCCACTTTCTTGCGGTTAGGCTCCCCAGAAGCAGTCTCAATACCGGCTGCTTTCTTGAGTAAAACCGCCGCCGGCGGCGTCTTGGTCACAAAGGTGAAGGAGCGGTCCTCATAGACCGTCAGCTCCACCGGAATAATCATGCCTTCTTGAGCAGCGGTGCGCTCATTGAATTCCTTGCAGAAAGCCATAATATTGACGCCGTGCTGGCCCAGAGCCGGCCCCACGGGTGGTGCCGGGTTAGCCTTGCCGGCGGGTACTTGCAGCTTGACAATGGCAGCCACTTTCTTGGCCATAAATTTCACCTCCGATCTGCAATTAATCCAATCTGTCTAATCCAGCTTCTCAACCTGGGTATACTCGAGTTCCACCGGAGTTTCCCGCCCAAACATAGAAACCAGGACTCGAAGCTTGCCCTTTTCGGGATGAATCTCGCTAACGGTACCAATGAAGTTCTCAAACGGCCCGGTGGTTACCCGGACGCTTTCACCTAGGGCAAATGTAATCCGCGGTCGCGCTTCCTCCCCGCCCATTTGGCGCAGGATCTGCTTTACCTCGTGAGGCTGCAGAGCAATCGGCTTGGATGGAGGGCCAACGAAGCCGGTCACCCCAGGGGTATTCCGAACCGCATACCAGGAATCGTCGGTTAGGATCATTTCCACGAGAACGTAGCCGGGATAGATCTTCTTCTTAACGATCTTTTTCTTGCCGTCCTTGATCTGTAGCTCGTCCTCCATGGGAATTACTACCTGGAAGATCTTGTCTTCCAAATTCATGGATTGGATGCGCTTCTCCAGATTAGCCTTAACTTTATTTTCGTACCCGGCATATGTGTGGATGACGTACCAATTCTTTTCCATAACCTTGGCTTATTCTTCCCTCCGCCGCGTAGGGCATATGGCTTTACTACCTATTGTTACCACCAAAGGCTTTTTCTAGCATGGAGGCCGAGCTAAAACCAAAGCCTTAGAATTAGAGGATGAGTCCTAACAGAAAGCTGAAGACGGAGTCAATGATCCACAGAGCCACAGCTACAATAATTACCGAGACTATGACCACGCCTGTATAAGTGACCAACTCTTTTCGAGTCGGCCAATGAACTTTTTTCAGCTCCGCCCATACGCCTTTAAAATAACCACTGACCCGCTGGCCAATGTTGCCACGGCCCACGGCAACTGCTTTGGGATTAGGAGGCATAATTCCCACTTCCTATTACTTAATCTCCCGGTGCAGGGTATGGGAGCCGCAGTACTTGCAGTATTTGCGAAGCTCCAAACGATCGGTATGAGTCTTTTTGTTCTTGGTGGTAGTGTAATTGCGATGCTTACATTCGGTACAAGCTAAAGTTATGTTAACGCGCATTTATTTTCACCTCGCCCGGCCATTGTCCAACTAAGCTAAGCAGCCAATAATAACTAATCAATAAGTTTCACCGGGAAAGTGCCGAAAGCTGCAAGGAGTGCAGGCATACAGGTACCCGCTGAAACACCTGAACTACTTTAGCATACCAAACAAGCACTGTCAATAAGGACTGCCCTGGCGTGTCACGGGACTGTGATATTGTCACGTGAGCGCGGACAGAGAAAATGTCACCATGGAGAGAGACCTTCTATGTCAATAGGGTGAGCTTCTGGATTAGCCTCACGGGACAATCCCCGCCCTGGATTTGGGTAGCCCGTCGGGGGTGAAGTACTTGCGGCTGAAAGCGAGAGCAACGTTCACCAGCCCGATCATCACCGGAACCTCGATCAGCGGCCCGATTACCGCAGCAAAGGCCTGGCCAGAATTGATGCCAAACACCGCCACCGCCACCGCGATGGCCAGCTCAAAATTGTTGCTGGCAGCGGTAAAGGACAGGGTGGCAGTCTGCGGGTAGTTGACGCCTAGGTTCATGCTCAAGAAAAAGGAGACCAAAAACATGACTACAAAGTAGACCACAAGCGGCACAGCAATCCGCACCACATCCAGCGGCAAGGAAACGATGTACTGCCCCTTTAGGGAGAACATGACCACGATGGTGAAAAGCAGAGCTACCAAGGCCAGGGGGCTGATTTTGGGCACAAAGGTTCTCTCGTACCAGTCTTTGCCTCGAATGGGCAGAAGCACTCGCCGGGTCACAAAGCCGGCCACAAAGGGGATGCCAAGGTAAATGGCAACGCTGGTAGCTACTTCGCCGATGGATACCTTTACCTGCATGCCTTTAAGGCCCAGCCATTCGGGGACCAAAGTAATGAAGATGTAAGCATATAGGGAGTAAAACAGCACCTGAAAAATAGAATTTAGGGCCACCAGGGCAGCAGCGTATTCCGAATCACCGTGGGCCAAGCTGTTCCAGACGATGACCATGGCGATGCAGCGAGCCAGGCCGATCAAGATTAGGCCAGCCATGTATTCCGGATAGTTATGCAAGAAAAGGATGGCCAGAAAGAACATTAGGATAGGGCCGATGATCCAGTTTTGCACCAGGGAAAGGGCCATCACCCGGCCATTGGTGAATACTTTACCCAGCTCCTCATATTTGACCTTGGCTAAAGGCGGATACATCATCACAATCAGGCCGATGGCGATGGGAATGGAGGTGGTACCAATGGATAACCGGTCCAAGGCCCGGGCTACGCCCGGAAACACGTACCCGAGACCCACCCCGAAAGCCATGGCCAAAAAGATCCACAGGGTCAGAAAACGGTCGAGCAGGGAAAGTGTTGTGCTGTTACCAGTAGGGGCAGCATGGTTGGCAGTCATCCAATATACCTCCTTAAACCAAGTCCCTTATCCCAAGTACCTTGATTAAAGCAAATACCCGATGTTAGTGGGAGCTAACTGACCGGCATCTGCCCCCGAGCCAACTCAGGATCCAACCGGCTAGCTTGAGCAACCGGAGCCAGAGGCCAGCTTATCAAAATCAACTGGGCCAGGCGAGCCACCGCCAACTCCCTGCCGCGGTGAACAACCGCTCCCGGCCGGCCGGCAGGAGACCTTGGGGTTCTCCTCCAGATATTTAACCTTTTTAAGTTCAGCCCCCATGCCGGGTTTTTGCTCCAGGGGAAGTTTGAGGTACTCCTGCCATTCTTGAAAGAACTTGTCTATCTGATCTCGCCGCAAGTGGTAAAACACCCACTGGCCAATCTTTTCTTCCTCGACCAAACCAGCTTGCCTGAGCACCCGTAGGTGCTGTGATACCGCCGATTGGGTAATCCCCAAGATTTCCTCCATTTCGCAAACGCAGAATTCATGCTCCGCCAATAATGAGATGATCTTCAGGCGGATTTCTTGGCCTAACGCTTTGAACACTTCCGCAAATTCACGGCTGACCACTCGACCTCACCTCCCCTGCAGTAACAACGCTGTTGGCCTAGTATTCTAGGCTCACGTTTGACCAAATCGGTATTAGCAATCTATAATATACTTCTTTTAATGTACATCATGCCCGCTTACCCGTCAACAGGTAACCCCTGTCTCGCCCTCGCCCCCGCCCTCCTCCCCTGCCTCCTGCTCCTGCTGAAACCACGCTTCCATGCCCCATTGTGGCGCCGTCTCAGGAGGGACAGCCTAAGCTTCCTGCCGGCTAGGCACCAATGCTGGCCCTGGTTGCACCACTAGCCGTGCCACTACGGCCAATGCCAATAGCGCTAAACCGTAATCTCGGAAAAAGGAGGTAAAGCCGCAGATTCAGTGGCAACGGTTAAGAAGATAGAGTGCGCAAACATGAACCCGAGGCCGAGAAGGATCAGGCGGTTCCAGCCCGCACCAGATCGACGTGCAAATTGGCTGAGATGGCTGCGAGAATAGGCGAGACCACCCAGTTATCGGTCATAGTCACAAACCCCGCTAGGCCAAGGATGAGAAGAATCATACGCTTAGACATTGCTTCAGACCTCCGGTTAAGATTTTGTTCAGAGATCATGCTCGGGGTAAGAAAGGTAAGCATGCC
>JACIYF010000012.1 GCA_014360065.1 Clostridia bacterium
ACATTCACCCAATATGATTATTCGGCATGTATTGCTTAAAGATATAGACCCTCAACATAATTTACTGAAAACTATAAACTATTTTATGTCAGGATTATAAATGGCCGGTTAGCTGAAGGAACCGGCCATTTATATTCTTTCCAGGCAACTTACTGCTGGTTAATGGAAGCAACTCTCCGCCTACGCCTTTTCCACCGCGTCGATAACCCAGATGTGATTGGGATCGGGCCCGCCGAACTGGGTGAGGGTAATCCTATACTCGGCACCCTCGTGGGTAACCTCTACTGCGGCTTGGCCAGTAACCTCTTTGCCGCTGGCACCGGTGGTAATGAGCTTCATTACATCCGTCTTTAGGAAGCCGGCGATCCCACCTTCCCGCTTGGCCACCTGCAAGGGATCTATCCGCCACTTATCGAGCCCCTTGTTTACCCGATCCTCCTGAAGCCACTTCAGTCGTTCCGGACTGTTATATATTGACCCGGTAGTAATATGTCGTTCAATCGGTTCCGAGGTAATTCCATGGCCCCAGATGGACTCCTCTTTCTTGCCTTCCAGGAGGAACTGAACTGCTTTCACATTGGGGAGCTCGGTTAGAGAATTGACCACTGACTGTATGGTCATGGACTCACCAGCTGACCCGCCCCAATGTTTAGTCTGCACCTCTTTGGAGAAATTTACGTAGCAAATTCCATCCCGCGTCTCCACCGATAGCAAACGCGTGCCTTGGGGCAAGGTAGCACGCAAGGTGGGATCCAACTGTGGTCCCCGCAAAAGCTCGGTTACAATCAGCTGTTCCAGGTTTCCATTGCCTTTATCCACTGTCCGCTCTTCCGGCACTACATTCATGGCCTGATCATCAGCAAAATACAGGGTGAGAGTTACTTTATCCTGTTTGGGTTCAGGGCTTATGGGAGGTTGGCTCTCGGCTTTTGAAGCCTCTTGGTTTTCAGCTACCTGTTGACCGCCGGAGGCAGTCGGCTTGCCCTCCTGGCTGCATCCTCCCAGCGTAACCGCCAAAACCAAAACCAATGCCAGCCACCACGTCATTCTTCGGAGCATCAACAATCCTCCTTTCGACATGTTGAGCCCTATTAGCTCTAGATTTAGGATATACCGATAATATTGCTCACCTGTTAACAGTTGTTACAAAAGTATTATGATTGTATTAAGTTTCTCTTACAACTATCCAGTTTGTTCGATCTGCCGATCTGGGAGTCCCAACCTAGCCGACAATTGAACCGTAAAAATGCTCCCCCGCCCCGGCTGGCTATCAACCTCGATGCGACCACCGTGGAGACGGATGATCTCTTGGCTCAACGCCAGCCCTAAGCCGAATCCTCCTCTGCTTCGCGGGAGCTCGCTGGAGCTCCTATCTCGGGTTCGAGCCAAATCACCCCGATAGAACGGCTCAAACAGGTGCGGCAACGCCTCTGGCGCGATGCCTACCCCAGTATCTTGCACCCGGATCTCAATCCATTGCTCACTGGGCCGTACGGATACCTCCACTCGCCCTCCACTAGGCGTGTACTTAATGCCGTTGTCAATAAGATTTAGGATTACTTCTAGCAGCCTCTCGCCGTCTCCCATCGCGTATACAAGTGGCGAGTCAAGTACCTTTAGGCTTACGCCCTTGATCTCGGCTAGAGGACGAAGCAACCGCGCTGCTTCCTCAACTAATTCTTGGACGTTGACTACGCTCAAATCCAACCCCTTTACTTTGCTGAGGCGAGTCATCTCCAATAGATTGTTAACCAGCCGAGCCAGTCGGTCCACCTCCGCCTCGATGTCCCTCAAAAACTCCCGGTACAGCTCGGCATCAGCGTTGGGATCATCTAAGGCCGATTGAGTCAAAGCTTTGATAGATCCGAGCGGGGTTCTGAGCTCATGGGAAGCATTGGCTAGAAAGTTCCGCCTGGCTGTTTCCCAGTCTTCTAAGGCATCAGCCATGGTGTTAAAGGCAGCACCAAGCTCTGCAATTTCGTCTTTCCCCCACCTGGATCCGACTCGGCAGGACAAGTTGCCTCGGCTGAGTTCCCTCGCTGCCGCGGTAAGCTCCTTGATTGGACGGGTGATAAAGTTGGCTACCAGCCAGCTTATACCTGCTATCACCATTCCTGAGAGAGCCAGAATAGTCAAGAGGCCTTGCCTAAATGAAGCAATTTGCTCCATTACCCATTCAACTGAAGCGGAAATGAGCACTGCTCCCACCGTTTTTCGGCCCTGGCTAATCGGGGAAGTAGCGTACATGGCCCACCCTTCCCCCGGTAAGAAATGCATTTCCGCCATACCTTGGCCTCGCAAGGCGCTTCTCAATTCGGCATGGCCAAGGACTTCGCCTATCAGTCCATTGGGACCAGCCGAATCGCTGATTACCTTACCTTGGGAATCAACTACCAGTAAGCGGTGCCCGATCTGCCGGGAGAAGCTGTCTACCACCGTATCAAGCGACTTGCCCTGCTCCAATTCCTGCCCCACCACGGTGGCAGCGATGCTGGCCTGGGTAAGAAGAGACATTTTAGCTCCTTGCACATATTGGTTTGATACCGATCGCTCTAGGAAGAATCCTGCCGTTCCCACCACCAGTATGATAACCAAGCAATAAGTCAAAGCTAGTTTCGTGCGCCAACTCAAACCCGGCTACCTCTTTTCCTAAAATAAGGTTAAAGGCGATCATTAAAGTAGTACCCTACGCCCCATTTGGTCAAAATGTACTTGGGCCGCGAAGGATCAAGCTCTAGTTTTTCCCGGAGCCGGCGGATGTGGACATCGATAGTACGGTCATCACTAGTCTGCTCATATCCCCAAACTAGCTTTAATAGGTCGCTCCGGTGGTAAACGCGACCAGGGTGCCGAACTAGAACCTGCAATATGGAAAATTCTCGAGCAGTAAGTTCCACCTCCCGCCCCCGTACCAGTACCCGCTGGCGAGCCAAATCTACCTGAAGATCGCCGATGGATATTGTCGCCTGGTTACTAAAGGGGACTGCGCGGGAACGGCGCAATAAGGCTCTTATCCTAGCCAGGAGTTCACGCATGTTGAAAGGTTTGGTGACATAATCATCAGCTCCCATTTCCAGGCCGATGATTTTATCGAGGTCTTCGCTGCGGGCAGTAAGCATAATAATGGGAAGATTCGAACGCAAACGTACTTGGCGGCAGACGGCCAACCCATCTACCTCAGGCAACATAAGATCTAAGACCAGGAGGTCAAAATCCTGGTCGTTAATTAACTGCAGAGCTTTTGCCCCAGTTTGGGCGGTGACTACTTGGTATCCTTCTCGCTCCAGTGAATGCTTTAAAGCTTTTAGCAGCGACGGTTCGTCATCTACCACCAGAATCCTCACGGGAGGCTCCACCGGTTGCTCCCACCTTTCTCTATTGCCATTCAGTATAACACGCAAAACCCATCTTGAAAAACTACTGTTACTACCTACATTACTTCGGACCGCCAGTGCAAACTATATAAGGACTTAGCAAAGGGGTGAAATCACCGCCGTGGCCGATGAAAAACCGGGTTCTGCTAGCGAGCCTAGGCAACCTATAGGTATCTTCCGGAAGAGTATACCCGGCCAGGGTCGAGACGTGGCTATCGACATGGGCAGCTCTACTACCCTGGTCTATGTTCGTGGCAAGGGCATAGTCCTTCAGGAACCTTCGGTTATTGCCATCGATAAGGCCAGTGGTGATGTGGTTGCCTTTGGCAAGGAAGCGGCGCAGATGCTGGAAAGGGTGCCTGATACAATTGAGGTTATCCGGCCGCTACGCCGGGGTACCGTAGCTGATTTTGACACCACTGAAAGGATGCTAAAGCATTTCCTTTTTAAAGCCATAGGGAAGCGGCCTTTAGCCAAACCACGAGTAATCACCACTGTCAGTTACGGTTCCAGTCAGGTCGAAAAAAGAGCAGTCCTGCAGGCGGTGCAACAAGCAGGCACCCGCGAAGCCTATCTAATCGAGGAGCCGCTGGCAGCTGCCATGGGAGCTCACCTTCCAGTCGACGAAGCCACAGGCAGCATGGTAATCAATATTGGCGGAGGCCGAGCCGAGATAGCGGTATTGGCTTTAGGTGGGGTGGTGAATGCTACTTCTACCAGCGAAGCTGGGGACGCATGGGACGAGGCTATTAAAGACTACCTGCGCCGGGAGTACTTGTTGGAAGTTGGTGGACCCACTGCCGAAAAACTTAAAAAGCAATGGGGTTTTGCGTGCGACCCACCGCCAGGGGCCAAGACTGAGATTACCGGGATCCATACGGTTACCGGTCTCCCTAAAAAGGTCGAAATTACCGCTCAAGACATCACCAAGGCATTGTCTCACCCGCTTTGGACTCTAATACACATGGCTAGCCGCGTTTTCGAGCGCACTTCTCCCCAGCTAGCTTCAGACATAATTGAAAATGGGATCGTTATGACCGGTGGAGGAGCAATGCTGAAAAATTTAGATAAACTGCTGAGCCAGGAATTGGCACTCCCAGTTAGGGTAGCTGACCGCCCAATCGAATGTGCAGCGCGGGGAGCAGGCAAAGCCCTAACCCAGACAGCTAGCCTGTCGCAATTGGCCCTTTACCGGGCTTAGGCCCGATCGGAGTCCCATAGTTTAGGGCCCCGGAGCGCATGCGCTCCGGGGCCCTAAAGTTCCAAGCCCTAATAATCCATATCTGGGGAAGGAGGATAAGGCGGCGTCTTCTCCTTCTCGGGGATCTCGGTAATCAAAGCTTCCGTGGTCAATAGCATAGAGGCAATGCTGCCGGCATTTTGTAAGGCGCTACGAGTGACCTTAGCTGGATCAACAATACCGGCTTTCACCATATCCACATATTCTTCGCTCACGGCATCAAAGCCAATTCCCTTCTCCAGGGTCTTCACTTTCTCAACCACCACTGAACCTTCTAGACCAGCGTTAACAGCGATCTGGCGTAAAGGCTCCTCCAAGGCGCGGCGGACTATCTGGACCCCTATTGATTCATCACCCTCGGCCTTGACATCATCCAAGACCGGAATAATGTTGATGAGCGTAGTGCCGCCACCCGGCACAATGCCCTCTTCGACTGCGGCTCTAGTAGCTGACAGAGCATCCTCTACCCGGTGCTTCTTTTCCTTGAGCTCGGTCTCGGTAGCAGCTCCTACTTTTATCACAGCCACGCCGCCAGCCAGTTTGGCCAAGCGCTCCTGCAACTTTTCACGATCGTAGTCAGAATCGGTCTCATCGATCTGCTTGCGAATCTGGTTGACCCGGGCGTTAATGGCATCCCGCGATCCGGCACCTTCTACGATGGTAGTCTTTTCTTTGGTCACCTTGACCGTCTTAGCCCGACCAAGCATGTTCAGGTCAACATTTTCAAGCTTAATGCCCAGGTCTTCAGAGATGAACTTGCCATCAGTTAGAATGGCAATATCCTCCATCATGGCTTTGCGTCGGTCACCAAACCCAGGCGCCTTGACCGCGCAGGCATTAAGCGTACCGCGGATCTTGTTGACTACCAGGGTAGCCAGGGCCTCGCCCTCGATATCCTCAGCTATGATGAGCAACGGCTTGCCAGTACGAACTACCTTCTCGAGAACTGGCAAGAGCTCAGTTACTGCCGAGATCTTCTTTTCGTGGATGAGAATGTAGGGCTCCTCCAGGACGGCTTCCATGGTGTCAGCGTTGGTAACAAAATAAGGCGATACATATCCCTTGTCGAACTCCATGCCTTCAACGACTTCTACGCTGGTGGTTATGCCTTTGGATTCCTCGACAGTAATTACCCCGTCCTTGCCTACCTTCTCCATGGCCTCGGCAATAAGCTCACCAATCTCCGGGTCATTGGCAGCTATGGCGGCTACGTGGGCAATGCTGTCACGCGTCTCAACGGTGATGCTGGCCTTCTTAATCGCTTCGACTGCGGCCTCGATCGCCTTATCGATACCTTTCTTCACAAAAATAGGATTGGCTCCAGCTGCAACGTTTTTTAAGCCTTCCAAGACTATCCTTTGGGCTAGCACAGTAGCAGTGGTAGTTCCATCCCCAGCTACGTCATTGGTCTTGGAAGCTACCTCTCGGCACAGCTGAGCCCCTAAGTTCTCATATGGGTCTTTGAGTTCGATTTCTTTGGCTACCGTAACCCCGTCTTTAGTGATAACGGGGGATCCGAACTTACGTTCCAATACAACGTTGCGGCCCTTAGGTCCTAAAGTTACCTTTACCGCGTTGGCTACGGCGTTAACACCCCGCTCCAGAGCGCGGCGGGCCTCAGCGTCGTAAATCAACTGTTTAGCAGCCATTACCTCAACCTCCCTCTTACCGAATCTATATTTCCAAACCTAGTAGCTATTATCCTTCACGAATAGCTAGTATGTCACTGTCCCTGATAATGAGGTACTCTTCGCCCTCGACCTTGACCTCCGTCCCACTGTACTTGGCGAAGATGACCCGGTCACCAACCTTGACCTCCGGGGTGAGGCGCTCTCCATTGTCCAAAACTCGCCCAGGGCCAACCGCTATCACTTCTCCTTCCTGCGGCTTTTCCTTGGCGGTGTCCGGAAGAACAATCCCCCCCTTGGTTACCTCCTCGCTAGTGGAGACTTTTACAATAACCCGGTCAGCCAACGGTTTAAGTTGAGGCACTCAAAAACCCTCCTTTCTATGTATTAACTTAGCAAAGATTGGTTGTTAGCACTTACCTCAGGTGAGTGCTAACAACCAAGTAATATAATAGCCACCCTTTATTGCCTTGTCAACGGCTTAACATCAAAAATTTGCTAGATGTCGTGCCATTCGCCGTTAGTTGGGGCATAGACGTTCCGGTCCTTGCCAAGGGTATGCGCCAGGCGATCAATTTCCTTCTCTTCTCCATGTACCAAAACTATGCTATCAGGGTCGTAATAAGCTGCCAAACGTTTTAGCTCCTCTTCGCTGGGATGGGTAGAAAAGGCATACCTGTAGACCTGGCAGCGAACCGGCTGAGTTATGGCTGACATAGCTAGCTTGCCCTCAGTGCCGGTAAAAATGATAGCAGAATCCTTTCGCCCCACAATCTTGTCCTTGTAGTTAGCCGCAGGACCACCTAGTAAGGTACCCGAGCTAGCCAGAATAATGCAGGGTTGCTGCCAAACCCGCTTTTCCCGGATGATGGAGTTGCGAACTTCCACCACCGGATAATGGAAAAACCCTTTTTCCTTGTTGGATCCTTGCAGATCTTGATGCAGACTTTTCCAGAAAGTTCGATAGATGTTGCATACCTCGCGCACCATTCCATCTACGTAGATTTTCGTTTCAGGTATTCTTCCTTTTCGCATGGCTTCCTTTAGTAAGAGAATTAAATCCTGGGCGCGACCCACTGCAAATGCAGGCAACAACACAAAGCCTCCTTGCGCGAGCACGCCCTTGATTTTATCCAGAAAGTCCGCTTCCTCTTCTGCCCAGCTCCTTACTCCCCGCATCCCGCTCTGAGCGGTGCCTTCCATAATCAATACATCAGGAAAACTTTCCTGGGGCACGGCCCCATCCACCGTAGGTAAAGCCCGCAGGTTAAAATCGCCGGTATACAGTACCTCTCCATCTGTAAATTGAATGGAAATCATGGCCGCCCCCAAAAGGTGACCTGCCGGAAACATAGTAACTCGAACACCCTCGATACCAGTATATGGAAGCCCGTAATCCAGTGCCGTCAACCCCAAATGCTCAATTAGGTTGCGATCGGCTAGGGGCGTGTATTCATTCTCTCCTTCCCAAAAACCGGCTTGATCGGTCAATGCCAAGCGAATTAAAGGCTTGCTTTGACGAGTACATAAGATAGGTACGTCTGGCCATTTAGACCTTACTAGCGGCAGAGCCCCGCAATGATCGAGGTGGGCATGACTTACCAAGACTGCATCCAAGCGATCAATAAAATCCAAGTCTGGCAAATAATTATTGGAAGTCAACCGTAGGCCGGCATCCAAGAGTATGGTGGTAGAGCTATGACGCAGGAATATGCAACTAGCTCCAACCTCTCGTCCTCCTCCCAACACTACCAAACCGATCCGGCTACCGGTTCGCGGCCGCTGCCTTTGCCGAGCCGGCCAACGCGACAGCTCTTCTTCCTCTATGCTTGGTTCACCTGGTTCCTTGAAACCAGGTTCTGATGCCTCGGAGTTAGAAATCTCAAATGGCTCACTTACAGCTTCAGCTACCAGGGCAGCTGCTGCTTGGGCTTCTGCCGTCTCAGCCATAGGAGGTTCAGACGCCGACTCTATGCTGGCCCCACCGGCAGGTACGCCCTCATCTTTAGGCCGAGCCGTGCCCTCTACCCCACTAATGGTGCCCAAGTCATCCGCAGGTATGCCATCGCCCACAGGCTGGCAAGCCTCTTCAGCCAACCATGGGCGTTCCGCCAGGTACTTGCGAAGTCGCTCCTCTAACCTTTCTATCGCCACCTTAACCTGCCCGATCTTCTCGTCAATCGCCATTTGGGCCTTAACTTCCGGGTAGGCCCTCCCGTTCCATTCTATCAATGCCTGCAAGATTGTCCGGTGTTCGTTAAGCTCGCCCACTAGATCAGCATATTTTCTTCGCTGAGCTTCTCGCGCCTGCTCCACTTTGGCCTGGGCCTCCTCGATTTGCTGCACCCATTTCCTAAACTCCACTAAGTCAGGAAGGGTAGCAGAGGACTTGGCACCTTTCTTGTTTGACACTATTATACCTCCTTGCTTGCCAGATATTTCCAAACAGTTCTTTTCGCTAAGAAATATGCTTCTCCTCCTGCCAAAAGCCGACCATCAATTACCAAATCCAGCACAATATACCATAAAGCGTATAAATCCCTGTTTTAACGGCAATAATGGTTAGCGAACCGTGTCTAAAGGAGGTTCAAACTACAGATTGTCAAGAAAAGTGTCTTGTTTAGCCAAAATCTTGTTGGTATTAACCTTGTTGGCAGCGCCAGCGCGGTCAGCGTTAGCTTACGTGGTCTGCCCCATACCTGAGCGCTTAACTGAGGTAAGCCAACAAGCCATATACTTGGTGCAGCCAGGGGATACCTTATGGAGCATTGCTCGTGACTATGGTATACGAGTTGACTCCTTGATGGAAGCCAACCAGCTGCAGTCAAGTCTAATTACCGAAGGACAGGCTTTGACCATCCCGGACAGTGAACAGGAACAGGTAAACCAAAACTGCGCCGACAACAGCAATAACCACCCGGCAGAAGGTTACGTAGTTAAAGCCGGTGATACTTTGTGGGGAATCGCCCAACGGTTTGGGACTAGCGTAGGCCAGCTGAAAGATATAAACGGCCTTCGAGGAGATTTAATTCGCCCCGGAAGGCGCTTGATCCTTCCCCAGGGAGCCTCTCAACCTGTTATGGTTCAGCAAGCTGCCCTGGGATCGCGCTCTCAGGCTCATTCTTACAGCCAAGAAGACTTGATGTGGCTGGCTCGCGCCATTTCGGCTGAAGCCCGGGGCGAGCCGTTCCTGGGTCAAGTGGCGGTAGGAGCCGTTATCCTCAACCGGGTTGAAAGCCCTAGGTTCCCTAATACCATTAAGGGTGTAATCTTTGAAGCCCACGGAGGAGTATACCAGTTTTCTTGTGTGCAAGATGGGAGTATCTACCAGGAACCTAGTGAAAGTGCCATCCGGGCAGCCAAGGAAGCTCTTCGCGGAGTGGATCCAACCAACGGGTCCCTATACTTCTATAATCCTGAGCTGACTTCGGGCTCCAATTGGATACGCACCCGCCCGGTGGTTAAGACCATTGCCAACCACGTGTTTACCATCTAACCATTGCCTCCACACAAAAAAATACCCCGAGCGCCACGCTCGGGGCTCCAACTGGAGGCGGGGGATAGAGATTGTCTAATGGAAAGCTTGGATTAGATTACCCTGGGAATCGTACACCCGGATTTGCCAGGGCAATTCACCCGTAATGGCATGGGTAGCACAGCTGAAACAAGGATCGTAGGCCCGAAAAGCCATCTCCACCATATTAAGGATGCCCTGGGTAATTTGGATGCCAGGTTTGATGAGGCTCTGGGCCGCTTTCTTAATAGCCATGTAAATGGGGGCGTGGTTGTTAGTAGTCCCCACGATCAAGTTGACCTTAGTCACTATGCCCCGGTCATCGGTCTGATAGTGATGAGTAAGCGTACCCCGCGGAGCTTCAACAATGCCTACGCCTTCGGTGGGAGCAGCGCTAGGTATGATCCTGATCTCAGGAGAAGTAATCTCCGGATCTCTGGCCAACTCCAGCATCCGCTCGGCAGCATAGAGCAGCTCCACCAGGCGCGCCCAATGGGTAGCTAGGACTGCGTGGGCAGGCTTGCCTCCCAAAGTATAATACATTTTTTCGTAAGCCTCTTGAGCAAGGGGAGTAGCCATGCCTTCGGCCGCGTTTAAACGCGATAGAGGAGTAGCTTGATACACGCCGGTACCGGGGCCTTCCACAAACCCCTTCCAGCCCAGCTTCTTCAAAAAAGGAAACTTCAAATATGACCATGGCTCCACATGTTCGCTTACGAATTCTAAGTATTGATTGGGTTCGTACTTGAACAACTCCTTGCCCTCACAATCCACTACCCGTACCCGGCCGTCATAAAAGTTGACGCGGTTGTTGTCATCGACCAGACCCATGTAGTTGCTTACCAGCCGATAACCATCGCTTAGAATTAAATCTAAATAAGCCTTATTAGCCAAAACCACATCTTCAAACAGTTTAAGCGAAAACTGAGCAAACTGTACGCAGGATTTGGCCATGGCCTCAATCTCCTGCCGCTCTTCTTCCTTAATGCCTTTGCTGACACCACCGGGCAGGTTCCATACTGGGTGGGTAGAGCGGCCGCTCAGGATAATCTGCGTCTTTTGGGCATAAGCCCGGTGCTTAATGACCTCTCCGCCGATGTCTAGCCCGACTTTGTTAATCACGCCCAAGACGTTCCGGTCACCTGGAGGGGCGTCAGGCCCTAGGACAAAGTCAGCGCTCGCCAACGCATAAAAATGAGCAATGTGGCTGTGTACGAAGTGAGCCGAATAAAATAGCTCGCGCAGCTTCTTGGCTGCTGGAGGTGGATCGGCATGGAAAACAGCATCAACGGCCTTACCCGAGGCCATGTGATGGGCACCGGGTCAGACGCCGCAGATGCGGGTTACAATCCGAGGGAGCTCCTCCACCGGTCTGCCCTCGCAAAACTTTTCAAACCCCCGTAGCTCGGGAATTTGAAAATATACATTTTCCACCCCACCCTCTGAGTCGAGGAAGATTTCTATCTTTCCGTGCCCCTCCAGACGGGTAATGGGGTCAATGGTCACCCGCTTGCTCATCAGACTCGCGCCCTCCTTAATAGCGATGTGGGAAGACCAAAACGGTAGAAAGTTCCAGCTGGGTCGACGATGCCATCGATGATCCTTGCCACTTCCTCGGGATCGTTGCTATCAATGATCGAGCCGAGGGCACTAATGATCTTAGCCCCTTGCTCCACAATATTTGGTGCTGGTCCATAACAGCCCCGGCACGGCATATTGGTGTTAGGACACCTTACCCCGCAACCACCACGCGTGACCGAGCCCAAGCAAATGATCCCTTGTTCCAATAAACAACGGTCGGGATCGGGGATGATCTGGTAGGGCCGGTAGAACTGCTTAATCTTCTTTTCCTCCTTGCGACGCTTACATTCATCGCAAACCGTCTTCTCTGAGGCTCCAACTACCGACCCAGCAGGAGGTAGATTGCCAGAAGCAATAGCTTCAACCACATTCCAAATTTGTTCCGGTGCGGGAGGACAGCCAGGCACATAGTATTCCACTTTTACTACGTCACCCAACGCGCGTACCCTATCGTAGAACTCGGGTAGGGTTAGCACGCCCTCGGGGACAGAAACCTGGGTCTGAGGCAATATGCAGTCAGGGTTATCGGTAGAAGGAGTCTCGATAAAAACTCGCTCCAAAATTGATTCTCGAGTAGTAAAGTTGGCCAGCCCGGGTATGCCCCCCATCATTGCACAAGAACCAAATGCTACCATAATCTTGCTCTTCTGTCTTAGAAGTTTAGCTATATGCTCATTTTCCGAGTTGCGGATGGCGCCATTGAAAAGGCATACATCAATGGATCCATCCTCCACAGCCTCAACGTCACTGTACTTGAAGTCCATAGCTATTGGCCACAATACAATATCGGCTATGGCAGCAATATCAAGTATTTTCTCGTTGACATCCAAAACCGCTACGTCGCACCCGCCACAGGCTGCTGCCCAGTACAGGGCTAGCTTAAGCTTCGCCACCGGCGCTCACCTCCTTGCCGGCAGCGCGAAATGGACCGAGGGCTCTTACCTTCTCGGTCATGTCTGTAACTACCTGAGCAAAGATATTGCCCTCAGCTGCCGACACCCACTCTAACCGTACCCGATCTCTTTCTACACCCAGCTGCTCAAGCACTCTCATCATTAAGGGAAAGCGCCTGAGGGTATTGTAGTTGCCGTGGTTATAATGGCAATCCC
This sequence comes from Clostridia bacterium, assembly GCA_014360065.1. Taxonomy (NCBI): domain Bacteria; kingdom Bacillati; phylum Bacillota; class Clostridia; species Clostridia bacterium. The sequence goes on from JACIYF010000012.1 coordinate 12,447, forward strand.
CTGGGTGACAGCCAGCAATAAGCACGCCATCGGCTCCTTCGCTCAAAGCTTTAAATACGAACGCAGGCTCGACCCTTCCCGAACACATTACCCGAATTACCCGCAGGTTGGGCGGGTACTGCAGCCGGCTAATGCCTGCCAGGTCAGCACCCGCATAGCTGCACCAGTTGCACAGGAACCCGACAATTCTTGGTTCGAATTGCTGTTCTGTCATGTTTAATCCCACACCTCTCTCCTCGCCGATGCCATTAGGCGCTTAATAAGGCTTCGATTTGGTTCATGATTTGTTCTGTCTTGAAGCCTCTGGCCGTGTTGGCGCCAGAGGGGCAGGCTGCGCTGCAAGTACCACATCCCTTACACAGAGCTTCATTAACTACTGCTACTTCCCTCTCAGGGTCAAAAGTAATGGCATTGTAGGAGCAAATGCCCACGCATACTTTGCAGCCAGCGCACAGGTTTTCATCGATGGAGGCTACGATGCCCTCGGCGGTAATCTGGTCCTTTACCAATACGGTAGTCGCCCGGGAGGCCGCTGCCTTGGCTTGAGCAATGCTTTCGGAAATTGATTTAGGTGAATGAGCCAGCCCCGCCAGGAACACTCCGTCAGTAGCAAAATCTACCGGGCGAAGCTTCACGTGCGCCTCCAGGAAGAAACCATCTTCGTTTAAAGGTACCTTGAAGAATTGAGCCAATTCATGCCTTCCATCGGCGGGGATGATAGCCGTAGCTAACGCTACCATGTCAGCCTCAATAATTAGGGGTTGGCCCAAGATCTGATCCTGCAGGGATACTTTAATTCGACCGCTGCTAGCATCGGCAGTCAGTTGAGGCTTGTGGTCGGGCTCATAGCGGAGAAATACCACTCCTTGGTCACGAGCCTGGCGGTAGTAATCCTCTTTGAACCCGTAGGTTCGAATATCCCGGTACAGGATGTAGATATTGAGATCCGGATTTATTTGTTTTAGGGCGAGGGCGTTCTTAATTGACTGAGTACAACAGATTCGGCTACAGTATGGCCGCTCTTCATCCCTCGAACCTACGCATTGGATCATGACGATATCCTTTAACTTACTTAGGTTGGGGTCAGCGGTAGCAATCCGTCGTTCCAGCTCCCGGCCGGTAAGAACCTGGGGATGCTGTCCGTACAGGTACTCCTGGGGCTGGTACTCCATGCCTCCAGTGGCAATTATAGCCACACCATGCTCAATCTCATGGGTAAGGCCAGTGCAACGATTTTTGAGCACCGTCTTATAATTGCCTACAAACCCGGAAACGTCAGCGATCTCTGTCTCCATAAGTACAGTGATCCGGGGATCCTTCTTAACTGCTTGAATTAAACCTTTTAGATAGGCCTGGACATCGTCCCCCTCAACCGTGTAGTAAATATGGCGCGCCTGGCCGCCCAGTTCGCTGGTCCTTTCGACTAGAACAACTTCGTAACCTTGCTGGGATAGGGTCAAAGCGCTGGTCAGTCCCGCTACTCCTCCCCCTACTACCAGAGCTTTCCTGGTCAAGCCCACAGCCAGCTGCGACAACGGCTCAATTAAGCGCGCTTTAGCTACTGCCGAGCGCACCAAATCTTTGGCTTTGGCGGTAGCAGCTTCTTTTTCGTGCATGTGAACCCAGGAGCATTGGTCGCGGATGTTGGCCATCTCAAACAGATAGCGGTTGAGGCCGGCTTCTTTGATGGTTTCCTGGAACATGGGCTCGTGGGTGCGGGGCGAGCAAGAAGCTACCACGACCCGGTTTAAGTTGTACTCCTTGATCTTTTCCTTGATTTTTTCCTGAGTATCCTGGGAACAGGTATATAGGTTTTCATCGGCAAACACCACATCCGGAAGAGTGGCCGCATATTCCTTCACCGCTGGAACGTCCACGACACCACCAATGTTAATGCCGCAATGGCACACGAAGACTCCAATCCGCGGCTCTTGCCCCCGTACATCGATTTCTGGCGGGTAAGTTTTTTCCTTGGTCAGGGTCTTACGCACTGGAGCCAACATAGCCGAAGCACTGCCAGCCGCAGCGCTGGCTTGCATCACCGTTTCCGGAATATCCTTTGGTCCGCTGAAGGCTCCACAGACAAAGACTCCGGGTCGGGAAGTCTCGACTGGGTTAAAAGTTTCTGTCGCGCAGAAATCATAATGATTGAGCTGGATGCCAAGCAAGTCAGCTAGTTGGTGGGAGCCATGGGAGGGCCTAAGACCCACTGATAGCACCACCAGGTCAAACTGCTCTTGAGCCACCTGGCCATCCTCGGTGGTGTACTTTACCAACAAGCTCTGGTCGGGCAGCTCTTCTACCTCGTAGACTTTAGAGCGAACAAAATTGATCTTATGCTCCTCTTGTGCGCGGGCGTAATACTTATCGAAATCTTTACCGTAAGTACGCATATCCATAAAGAAGATAGTGGCATCCATTGGTTCAGCAGCATGTTCCTTAGCAATTATGGCCTCTTTTATGGCGTAAGTGCAGCATACCGAGGAGCAATAACCGCATCCTATCTTTTCATCTCGTGAACCAATGCATTGGATCCACGCCACCTTATGAGGGTGTTTGCGATCCGAAGGGCGACATAGCTCTCCTTGGTATGGACCAGAAGCGCTCAGTATCCGTTCGAACTCAATGCTGGAAACCACGTTTTTGTACTTGCGGTAGCCATAAGGAACAAGTAGACTAGGGTCAAACTCATCAAAGCCTGGACATAGCACTATGGCCCCCACATTGACCTCCAGCAACTCATCTTGCATCTCATGGTCAATAGCTTTGGCCTTGCAAGCTTCAATGCACTGCAGGCATTCAGAACAGGTACCACAGCTTAGGCACCTTTTCGCCTCTCGGCGAGCTGCTTCTTCGCTAAAACCAAGATTGACTTCATCAAAGCCCGTCTTGGCCTTTTCTACCGGAAGCGCAGGCATGACTTCCCGGGCTTGCTTGGGACGCCATAAAGGCAGCTCATCCAAATCCGGTTCCAGCTTCAAATCTGGCTTGGACAAGGGCCGGTTGGCCAATAGGTCCTCCCCTCGTAGGTAGCGCGCAATAGAAATGGCTGCCTCTCTTCCCGCCGCTACCGCCTCTATAGCTATGGATGGCCCGGTCACAGCATCGCCGCCAGCAAAAACCCCAGGCCGAGAAGTAGCTTTGGTAACTGGATCGACTACTATGGTCCCTTTAGCTATATCGATACCACTATTCTCAAGACAATCCAACTGGGAAGCCTGGCCGATGGCTGGAATTACCATATCTACAACTACTTCAAATTCAGAATCGGGTATAGCAACCGGCCGACGGCGACCAGAGGCATCGAGGGCTCCTAATTGCATGCGAACAAGGCGCAGGCCACACACTTTGCCGTTGTCAGTTAATACCTCCACCGGGGCCACCAAGTATTCAATCTTAATGCCTTCCTCCAAGGCCGCTTCAATTTCTTCCTCAGCGGCTGGCATCTCCTTTTTGGTACGCCGGTAAAGGATGGTTACTTCCTCTGCTCCTAAGCGAACTGCTGATCTAGCCGCATCGATGGCTACGTTGCCGCCACCGATAACAGCAACCTTTTTACCTACAGTAACTGGTCTCCCCAAGTTAAGCTCGCGCAAAAAATCAACCCCGTGGCATACGCCCTCTGCTTCCTCACCGGGAATGTTGAGCTTCTGGCTGCGGTGGGCCCCCAACCCCAGAAAGACAGCTTTATACCCTTGGGCAAATAAATCGTCAATGGTGAGATCGGGCCCGAGCGGGGTATTGGTCCTGATCTCAGCTCCTAATCTGGTAATATACTCTATCTCCCGATTCAGGACTTCCCGGGGCAGTCGGTAGGCAGGTATCCCCACCGCCAGCATACCACCAGCTACCGGCAAAGCCTCAAAGATGGTGGACCGGTAACCTTCTAAGGCCAAGTAATACGCGCAACTGAGGCCTGCCGGACCAGAGCCGATAATAGCTACTTTTTCTTGACGGTACTCGATCTCTGGAACTGGAAGCTGGCCTACCTGGTCAGCCGCAAAGCGCTTAAGGCCAGCAATAGAAATCGGGTTCTCGATATAGGTACGCTTACACTTATCCTCACAAGGGTGAGGGCAAATCCGCCCAATTATGCCCGGAATAGGAATATGGCGCATGATTAGTTCTAGCGCTTCCCTATACTTTCCTTGCCCAATCAAAGCTACGTATCCCTGAACGTGGCATCCGGCCGGACAAGTGAGGCTGCAGGGCCGCTTCTGGTTATATTTTTCAATAGCAAACACATTAGGAAAGGCCTGCGGGAAAGGGCGGTAGATAGCCTTGCGCATAACCTGGCCCTCGTCAAATTCACTAGGTACTTCCACCGGGCAGACTTCCGCACATTGCGCACAACCGGTACACTTGGTAGGGTCAATGTAACGGGAGCGTTTACGGATACTAACGCTGAAGTTTCCTGGTTCGCCTTCTACCTTTACAACATCAGCATAGGTAATGGTTTCAATATTTAGATGACGGCCACATTCAACTAACTTGGGCGCCAGTATGCACATAGCGCAATCGTTGGTGGGAAAGGTTTTATCCAGCTGAGTCATAACTCCACCGATGGAGGGTGACCTCTCTACTAAGTAAACGTAGTATCCTGATTCGGCCAAGTCTAGAGAAGCCTGGATCCCGGCAATGCCACCTCCTATAACCAAGACTGCTCCTACTTGGCCATTGGCTTCTGTAGCCACCAAATGGTTACCTCCTTTCACCTGGCCCCTACCGGTTGCTTGTGAGTAAAAGCTTCTTTACTTGGCCAAGACTTGCTGCACCAATTTATCAGGATCGAGGGCAAAATCATGCTGCCGCTGATCTACTACTGCCATTACCAGCTTCCGGCGAATCTCCTGGGCCAGCTTATCTAGAACTCTGACCTTGGCCTCGAAAGATTTATGAACGTATCCTTGGTCTACCGCCATAGCCCGCAAAGCCCCCATAACATCAGAGAACTTAACGTTTTGGGGGCAATGAGCGGTACAAGTGTTGCAAGAGATACAGAGCCAAATGGTATCGGAACCCAGTACTTCCTCCCGCATTCCTAAAAGTATCTTCCGGATGATCTGACGAGGATTGTAACGGTCGTCAATTTCTGAAACAGGACAACCGGCTGTACATACGCCACAAGCGAAGCAATACTTGATGTTTTCCCCTCCTGGGTGATTGGCTACTTCGTATTTAAATTTTGGGTCCAAAGCGCTCAAAGCAACTTGCATGCTTACACCTCCAGAATTAGAGTTGCGGCCGCGGGTATAAGCCGGCCCGCTGGACAATAGTAGGAACAATTTCTTCCCACTCGATGGCCATCAGGTGAATCCCGTGTACGCCCTCTATCTGTCGCAGTTGTTCGATGGTCTCAACGCAGATATTTATCCCTTCTTCTCTAGCCTTGTCTTTTCCAGCTACACGCATCCGGTTGATGATTTCATCTGGGACATCCATCCCGGCTACACTTTCCTTCATGTACCGAGCCATACCTACCGACTTTAGGGGCGTGACACCGGCCAGGATATGAGTTCTCTCATGTAACCCGCGATCGCGAACCATTTCCATCCACTTAGCGAATTTCTGAACGTTAAAAATACACTGGGTCTGAATGAAGTCCGCCCCGGCTGCCACCTTCTTGGCAAGACGAAGTACGCGAAATTCAAAGGGATCGGCAAAGGGATTGGCAGCTGCCCCAATGAATAGAGCTGGCCTACCCTCAATATCAGTCCCGGCAGCGGTTTTGCCTTCATCCCGCATAGTTTTTACAATCTGGAGAAACTGAATGGAATCTACATCAAATACGTTCTTTGCCGTAGGGTGATTCCCGAACCTTTGGTGGTCCCCGGTAAGGCATAGTAAGTTCTTGATCCCCAATGCACATGCTCCGAAGATATCGCTTTGTAAAGCTATCCGATTCCGGTCTCGGGTAGTCATCTGCATAGTTGGCTCAAGACCCAACTGGCTCAAAAGGACGCAACTGGCCAGGCTCGACATGCGAACAATTGAGGTTTGATTATCGGTTACATTAACCGCATCTACGTAACCCTTTAGGTATCCAGCCTTCCGCTCAATGACCTTTCGGTCTGCACCTTGGGGAGGGCCACATTCAGCAGTCACTGCAAAGTGACCTGCTGCTAATACTTTTTCAAGGTTACTTCCTGCTTTCATAGGCGTAAATCTCCCCTATCTATCCTCCGTGGACCACCATCGCGGTTAGTCGACCAATCCTTAGGAGGCAGGATTTCCTCAAGCTTGTTAAGTTGCCCCAAGGTTTTCAAGCGGTCATAGATTAGTTGCCAGCCACAATCGATAGTAGGATCAATCTCGCATTTACCGTTTTGCGAGCCACCGCAAGGACCATTGAGCAGGCTCTTGGAGCAGCGGGCTATGGGACAGATACCTCCAGTACGATCCAGAATGCAATTTCCGCAAGCGGCGCACCGCTCTGACCAAACCCCTTGTTCTTCAGGGATACCTATAAAGGAAGTGTTTAGTCCTGGATATACTGGAAGACCAGCGAAGATTTCGGCGATGGTCTGAACGCCGGCCCCGCATCCCAATGAGACTATAGCTTCTACTTCTCTAGCCTCGGCTTCTAGCTCTCTCACCATTTCTTTTTCACATTGGCGAATGATGGTTTTCTCAACCACTTTTAGGTTTTGGTTTTGGCGAAGGGCTATAAGCTCAAGGCTAGAAGCCAAGATACCGACCTCTTTTTCGCCTCCAGCAAGGCAAACCGTAACACAGGTACCGCATCCCACCACTAGCAGTCTTTGATGTTGTGAAACCATTTGCCAGATTTCGGCCAGAGGTTTCCGTTCGCCAACGATCACTTTGCTACCCCCTCTGCCTGAGATACTCGGCCTCGGCAAGGACCTAAAGCGCGGACAGTATCCAACATTTCCTTTATCACATCTGCAGCTTGCGGTACCATCATGGAGGCTAAAGCAGCCATTTCCAGGCGCTCCTTCTCTATGCCAATTTCTTCCAAGAGTCTTTGAGCGTATTCTACCCGCTGTCTAGCCCGAACATTGCCGGTAAGATCCTGGCAGCTACCTTCTGGGCAAGCCAACACCAAAACTCCGTCCGCACCATCTCGAAAGGCCCTTAGGAGATCGCGCACTTCCACCCGTCCAGAGCAAGGAACGCGAACAATGTTGACCTCACTCGGGTCGAGCAATCCCGTTATTACCGCCTGATCGGTAGCCAGGTAGGCTGATCGAAAACAGGCAAATGCTGTGATCACTTCCACCCCTCCCCCAGTTGCAGTTGTACTGCCATCTGTGCATCGGTAAAGCCGTTCAGTTGTAATGCTTTCCCGGGGCATTCGGCAGCACAAATGCCACAGCCCTGACAGGATAAATCGTCAACGTAGGGAGCACGGCGTATGGGATCGATGCTAATGGCCCGGTGTGGACAGCTGCGAATGCAGGTCAGACAGAGCGCACACTTCTCAGCCTCTATAGCTACCTTTCCACTTAATACCCAAGTCTTCCCACCACTGAGCAACGAGGCGGCGCTTTCTGCCGCTTGCCGAGCGTCAGCCAAGCTTTCCTCCAATTCTTGCTCCCAACGGCACAGGCCCGCATAGAATATGCCAGGCCGGTTGGACAAAACTGGGTAGAGGTGAACGTTAGCATCCTGGAGCCAGCCCTCAGGGCTAATGGTAAGTCCAGCTTCCCGGGCTATTTCTCGAATTGATGGTCCTACCGCTAGTTCCTGCTCCACCACTAATAAATCGCAGGCAAGGCTAACTGGCTGGCCACCTAAGTAGATATCGTTGACGACGATCTCCACTTGTACCCCACAGAGTTTTACTGACGGGTTATCCCTAAATTTAAAGAAAATAACACCTTGGTCTCGGGCCTGTCGATACAGGCCTTCCCATTCACGGCCATCAACCTTTACATTGCGGCAAAGAATATAGGCTTCGCTAGCCCAATTCTTTTTACAAGCGAGCGCACCCTCAACCGCCATGTGGCTTGCTAACCGCGACTCCTGAGCTAAATCGACAAGAAACCCTACTCGCCTAAACTTTTCCGAGGAAGTAGCTAGGATCCGGGGTAGCTGCCAAAGGCCAATGACCTGGGGAGGGGAAAAGTAGGGCGGAGTCTGAGGCTCGACCCCACTAGCTATAATGATGGCTCCCGCATTAACGATAGAGGTTTGCCCGCCTTTCTTCACCGAGATTGCAAAATGGCCAGCTTGTCCTTTAATTGCAAGTAATTCTGTGCCAGTTGAAACCGTAATCCGGGGCTGTTGTACCAGCTCTTGCAGCTTTTTGGTTAGTACTTCCGGATAGAGCTCTGAACCACGCCTTCCCAACTCCTTTTCCTTTTCTATCAGGGTTACCCTCAACCCCAGCTGGGCCGCGGTTAAGGCTGCTTCAATACCGGTAAGGCCGCCTCCTATTATCGCCACCGCCGGCTCTACTGAGACTGCCTTTTCCGGTAGAGGTACCAGCAATGCAGCCTTCCTGACTGCGGCCAACACCTCGCGAGCAGCCCTCTGGGTGGCTTCTTCTCCGAAGCAACGTTCCCTCAGAGCAGCCATGGCCATAAGTTGAGGATCAAAGCCAAAGTCCCGGAGCGCCTCCATGAAAGTCTCCTCATGGAAACTAGGAGAGCAACCAGCAATTACCACCCGGTTTAAGCCCTGTTCTTTTATAGCCCTGCCTATGCTTACCCGGCCCTCGGCCAAGCATAGAGCGCTGTCCACTTGCGAGTAAGACACCCCGGGAAAAGTGTTGACTTGGGTCAACAGCTTTTGAAAATCTATTCGTTTTGCCAAAGCCCCGCCACATTTACACAAAAATACCCCGATTTTCAAGTTCTCGTTCACAGCCCTCACTCCTAAATTAGCGTATAACCTGACCAGATGCTCAGGCTAGACCTAACTGCAAAGCGCTGCTTTTACCTTCCCTGCTGCTTCCAAGCCTTGAGCTAACGACCCAGCTATATCCTTGGGTCCTTGGCAAGCACCAGCTATGAACACTCCCCGGCGGTTGGTAACACATGCGTCCTGGGATCGGCCGGCAAAGAAACCGTAGCGATCTAAGCTGATGCCTAACATCCTAGCCAGCTCAACATTTCCTTCTCCAGGTAGAATACCAGTAGATAAAATAATGAGATCAAAAGCAGTGTGGGCAAGCTGGCCTTTGGCAATATCTTCATAGCGAACTAGTAGCTTACCGTTGTCACCGCGGAAAATTTCCATTGGTAGCCCGTGAACGAAGGCCATGCTCTCGCGACACTCTTGGTACAGTTCCCAAAATGCCTTGCCAGCCGATTGGATATCCATATGAAAAATAGTAATTTCTACTTCCTGATTCTGGCTTTTAAGTAGCCTGGCAATCCGCAGGGCGTATTTACAGCAAACCTGGGAACAATACCCCCGGTTACTTTGGGCATTTCTGGAACCAACGCATTGAATGAACGCCACCTTTTGAGGGATGCCACCATTGGCTAAGCGGAGGGTACCGGTACGTCGGATAAGCGATTCAGCATCCTTACCAGAAAGGACATTGGTAAACCGCTGGTAACCCCAACCTCCCCCTTGGCGAAGATCGTAATGGGAAAAACCAGTGGCAGCTATTATCGCTCCAACATTTAGGACCATTGTTTCGGGCTGCCGGCTGAAACTTAATGCCCCAACCGGGCAAGAATCAACGCAAAGGCTACAAGGTTCACCGTGGTATAACTGGCAACGGTTCCGAGCTAGCGTATAAGTTGGCTTGCTGCCCGCAGTCACGCTCGTTTCTATTGCCTGGCTAGGACAACCCCTGGCGCATTCGCCGCAGGCTATGCACTTATGGGGGTCAATCGGCGGAAGATGACGGGTTAGATAAACCGTAAAGTTACCTACTTCTCCGATTATTCTTGCCACTGAGGCAGAATTATACACCGTAACTCGAGGCTGGGTTCTGGTTTCGATTGCTTTTTTGGGGACTAAACACACGCCGCAACGGCTGCAATTCTCAGTCGCCTTGCAACAATAATCTAGAGCCTTTCCGCCCAGAGTTTCGGCTTTATCAACCAAGTAAACATAAAAGCCGCTACGGGCTAATTCTACCGCGGAACTCATGCCGGCTATGCCTCCACCTATGACCAGCACCTTGTCTTTAATCAAGCTTTCAACCTCCCGGGCATAGAGTTGGTGTATTTCATCCCCACAAGTTCCCAACTTCACGTTTGGCCACAAAGCTACCTCCCTGGGTTACTCTCAAGAACAATTGGCTAGAGATAGTGAAAGACATTACTATCTTTATGGTACATTGGCTTAACTCAGAATACTAGCACCCAAATAACTATTTTGACAAACGCCTGCCTACTCCTCCGGACTAGAGCCGGTAGCCCTAAATGACTACGCCATCCCCCGCCCATAGGGCTAGCTAATGAGGTCCATATTTACCCGGTTTCTTCCTGATTGTTTAGCGCTATAAAGCGCCCGATCAGCGGCCCTGACCAGGGTGGGTCCATCCGGCTTGCCTCCAACTGTTCGCTTCAAAGGCAAGTAAGTCACGCCACCAATGCTTACCGTAACCTGTTCGAGGCGCCCTGGTCCGACAGTAAAGTTTTCGCGCTCCATTGCCTCCCGAATGCGTTCAGCTGTAGCCGCCGCACCCACCATTCCGGTTTCTGGAAGGATGACTACAAATTCTTCTCCGCCATAGCGAGCCGGAAGGTCAACGCTGCGCAAATTGCGCCGCAGTACCTCACCTACCCTGGTCAGAACTTGGTCCCCTGCCAGGTGTCCGTAAGTATCGTTAAATTTCTTGAAGTAGTCAAGATCAAGCATTAACAAACTTAACGGCCGATTAAAACGGTGAGCTCTCTCAAGCTCATTTTCCAAGGCGGCATCAAAGCGGCGACGGTTTGCCAGGCCGGTAAGCGTATCGGTCAAGGCCATTTCCCTGATTTCTTGGTACACCCGGCTATTATCAACTGCCAGGGCCGCTTGTTGGGCAACCAAGCGTGCAACCTGTAAGCGCTCTGAGGACAACGGTTTAGCCGGTTGCAGAAACCCGGCCAAAGCAACTCCCAAAACCCGATTTTGGACAGTTAAAGGCAATACCACCAGGGATCGCAAAGAGCCAGCCTCAGGAGGTAAGGGCAATTGGTCCCGTAACCGATCGGATTGCAAATCAACAATCTGAAAGGGTTCACCTTCTACAAGCAGTTTCCTGAGTTCAGGTAACAACGCATACTTCTTCTTGCCGCCAGCAAGAACCGGCATTCCCGGCGCCAGCTCTAGCGAAATTCCGTCTTTAGTAACCAAGAAAATAGTAACTATATCCGCTTCCAGGGCTTCGGTCATATAGTTGGTTGATTCCTTGACCACATCACCCATTTGGGTGGAAAGGCCCACATCTTCAAACAGCTTGCCGATTTGGGCAAATGCCTTTTCCATCTCCTCCCCTTGACGTTGGGCTTGCCGAAACAACCAAGCATTGGTTTCTGCGTTTCTTTCTGCCTGCTCAAGCTTCTGTCGCAACTGCTGCTGGGGCTGATACCAGCCTAACTCCAAAGCTCCCTGCAAAAAAAAGTAACCGCCGATAATCTGGTAAAGGTGTCCAAGGAGGGCAAAGGCATCTCCCCCTACAGCCAGCTTGACCATGGCTACCCAAGCAAAGGGAATAACCAACGCTCCCCAGGCCATGGGATAGTAACCACCGGACTTTTTTTTGGAAAGAGCCAGCCATGCCCCAGCGCCAATAACCAGAATTGCCGGAATTATGTACGATGCCTCTATGAAAAGAGAAAGTGAAGAAGGTAGTATGGCAGTTAGAACCAAGACTGCCAGCGTAGCTATTATGGTACCACCCTGCCACATGCGGGAGTCAATCTCTCTAGGCTCCTTAAAACCAACGATCCCGGCCGCCGCTAACCCTAGACCTAAGCACAAATATCCTGCCGAGGAAGTCCAGCCATGAAGCAACAAAATGTGGGCCAGATTTAAAGCGGTTACTATACCCCAGACAACTGCCAGCAAACCGACAATCAAGTGTGGACGCTGCCCAAGACCGTAGTAAAAGGCAACCAAGGTCGCCGCCTCTAATCCAAAAGCACCAATCTCCAGAAGCTGGTGAGTAACTTGCCAAGTATAGCCATCAAAGCGAAAATAAAGCCACCCATTGGCCCACCTGACAATAACCAGCAAAAGCGCCAGCAATAAAGTCAGGGCGAGAGTCGGGCCCACTGAGTACCTCTTGGGAGATGTTGCTGTAGCTGGGACCTGGGTGGCCATATACCCGCTGCCCCCTCATTCACTCGTTCATCCCCAAAATATTCGCCATAAATTTCAAACATCCTGCTGTTGGTCTCGCGCCCGATGGGCCAACCTTGCTGCCGCTGCAGCTGCGATGGAAGCTACGATATCATCTAGAAAAGTATTCACTTGAGCACCCTTTTTCTCATTGATTTTACCCAGGATCCCTAGCTTAACTTTGTCTAGATAGCCAAAGTTGGTAAGACCAATGGAACCGTAAATGTTGACCACACTTAGCGCCAAAATCTCATCGATCCCGTATAACCCATCATCATTACGAAGCATTTCCAGGAGAGGATCAGGAATCAAACCTCTTTCTGCTAGTTCATCCAGAGTGAGGCCGGTGAAAACGGCATTCTGAACCTCACGCTTCTCTAATACCCGCTCCACGCTATCGATACAATCCTCAATCTTTAAATTGGGAATATATCGTTGCTGAATTTCGTAAACCAGCTCCGCGATATCAGCTAGCTTGACCCCTCGGCGATTGAGCCAGCCCAGTGCGCTCTCCTTCAGTGGCTCACATATTCTTTGCGCTGGGACCGCACCCATGTACTCTCCACCTCCCAGGCCTTAGTGGCTTGTCTACATTCATTGTATAGCTATTCGCCCCGTATTGCCACTACCGGGATCAGGAATCGAGCGGGCACTGCTTGCTGCCAGGCAGAATGAAAAAGAAACAAGCCCCTCGGCCCAGCTCACTCGTTACCCCCACGATTCCGCCGTGGATTTCTATGATTCGCTTGGCGATTGCTAATCCCAGCCCTGTACCTCCAGTTCCTGGAGTACGAGCTTTATCCACCTTATAGAAACGCTCCCAAATCCGGTCCTGATCTTCTGGACTTATGCCGGGGCCAGTATCAATGACCGAAACCTTCACCTGATTCTGCTGTCCTGTACCCACCCTCTGTACCGCCAAAGTGACTTGGCCACCAGGGGGAGTAAACTTCAAGGCGTTGCTAAGGAAAATAAGCAAAACTTGCATTATGCGATCGCCGTCAGCCCAGACTATAAGGCCCTCTGCCTCCAACTCCGGTGGAAACGTGGTTATCAACTTGATGTCTTTCTTGTCAAACTCGGGCCGAAGGCGGAAGGCCGCACCCTCAGCCAGCTCGCGAAGGTCCACAGCCTCCCGAGCCAGCGGAATATGGCCGCTTTGCAGCCGACTCAGCTCCAACAGGTCGCCTACCAATCTCTCTAGTCTCTCTACTTCTTCGCGAATGATTTGATGGTACTTTGCCCGGGTAGCTGGGTCTGGGGCTGTGCCATCGGCTATCGCCTCATTGTAACCCCGAATCGCTGTTAGGGGAGTGCGAAGCTCATGGGACACATCAGCCACAAATTGGCGCCTGAGGCTTTCAAGCCTGCCCACTTCACCAGCCAAGTAGTTAAAGGCTTCCCCTAGTTTCTGGATTTCGTCTCCGGTAGTGATGTGGACGCGGGTATCGTACCTGCCATTGGCCACTGCCAGAGCTGCCTCCCGGAGCTCTCGTAACGGTTGAAATAGCACACACCAGAACAGGTAAGAAAGAACTCCAGCAACAACTAAACCAAGCAGAAGGGAGATTAAAAGATATTGCCGCAATTGAGAGAGCACCTCTACTAATCCAACTACCGGCGCATGCAGGAATACTGCCCCTAAAATCGGCGAAGTACCTTGGTCCCCACTGGGATTACTGACTATAACCGGAACCGCAACTGATACCATAGGCTGATCAAAGTATGGGTTGTTACCCACAGTTTTGACTACTTGCCCCTGCAATACTTGAGCAACCATAGCCGGCGGCAATTTGACGCCGCGCTGCATTTGGCCCATGCGGTGACCGTTACCAGGTCCCATCCGCCTTGGCCCAAGCGAGAGTCGGCCGCCGCCTCGGCTAAGGCTAGTTACCAAGCCATCACTGTCTACTATCCACACCTCAGCACCAACAAAAGCATTGGCAACATCAAGGGTGTGCACTAGTTCCTCTGACGTCAGCGCGCCCAGGAAATACGAGGCCGCATACCTGGACAGCTGGTATCCGTGACTAACTAGCTCATTCTCCTTGGCCCCAATTAAGTAGTTTTTGGTAAAGTGGGTGGACAACACCCCTATTCCAGACAGGGCAGCCAGAAGGACTACCATATGTGTAGCCATTAATTTGGTCAGGATGCTCCGGTTAAGCCAACGCATATGCGCTACTGCGCCACCTTATCACTTTTCTTTTTCCACCTCGAACTTATATCCGGTACCCCACACGGTCTTAATCTCCCATGGATGTTTAAGGCCAGTCCCCAGCTTCTTGCGCAGGCGTTTTACATGGGTGTCTACGGTTCTGGTATCGCCAAAGTATTCGTAACCCCATACTTGTTCCAGCAACTGCTCTCGACTATAGACCCGCCCTGGGTTAGAAGCGAGAACCCACAGCATTTCCATTTCCTTGGGAGTAAGAGCCACTAAGCGGCCATCAACCCGGACTTCCCGCTGATCTAGATCAATGCTCAGCCCAGGATACCGAAGAGGCTTTGACTCTGCTCTGGGCAAGGTAGTCCGGCGAAGCACCGCCTTAACCCGGGCTACCACTTCCCGGGGGTTAAAAGGCTTAGCGACATAATCATCGGCACCCAATTCTAATCCTAGGATCTTGTCCATATCCTCATCGCGGGCGCTTAACATGATGACCGGTACCTGGGATTGCTTGCGCAACTCCCTGCACACCTCCCAGCCATCCATGCCTGGCATCATAATGTCTAAGATGATAAGGGCAGGTTTATCAGTTTGCGCCAACTGTAAAGCCTCATCTCCC
Organism: Clostridia bacterium; assembly: GCA_014360065.1. NCBI lineage: Bacteria > Bacillati > Bacillota > Clostridia > Clostridia bacterium. Next base: position 27,488 of record JACIYF010000012.1, read on the forward strand.
CTTCTGGCCAATAGCACAGTAAATCCTTCCCGGCCAAGATACAAGCTCAGAAGTTCCAAGACATGTTCGTCATCATCAGCTACCAGGATGGTGAGGTTTTCCATGAATTCTTCTCTCCTCCTACGTCTCTGCACCTATTTTAACGGACCAGACCGCTAAACCCAACTGGGGCATCAAAGAAGTTCACAATTTGTTCATTTGATGGCCTCATTTCTGTCCCATATAATGGTTAAACTGATGGTGTCGGTCGGAGAAATATGGGCTCAAGAGGGAGGGCAAAAAGAAAGGTTCTATAAAAAATATATGCGAGCATCTCCGGCCCATGGGCAACGCCCAGAAAGCCATAATCGAAAGGGAGGTTAAGCATGTCAAAAAGAGCTTTGGCCGTGGTAGTAGCGGTTCTAATTGCAGGTCTACTGGTACCCGCAGCTTTTGCGGCAACCAATAACAGCTCCTCCAATTCGTCGGCAGGCGCTCAGGCATCAGCACCACCACCAACCTGGTTCACTCTAACTCCGGATCAACAACAGCAGATCCAAGATCTGCAACAGCAGATTTTAGATGTCCAAAAAAAGATAATCGATAAATATGTGGAATTCGGGGCTATAACTAAGGCCCAAGGCGATTGGGCCAAACAGCAGGTAGAATACCGCTACAAGAATCGTAGCCAACTCGGCATACCTGGGTTAGGTGGATTTGGGCGCCATGGCTGGGCCAAGCGTGGCTACGGAGGCTACTGCCCATACGCCCAAACGCCTGCGCCCAGTGGCTCCAATTCTGTCAGCTAAGATTCAAAAACTAGTAACTACCCCCTTTCCGGGCATTTGTCTGCCTTAAGAATAAAGAAAAGGCAAGGCGGGAAAATAGAATCGGAAAGGGGGTTGATTATGCCTCAAGGAGTAAGCTGTCAAGTAGAAGAATGTGTCCATAATGATATGAGGGTATGCAAAGCGGCCAGCATAGAAGTTAGAAACGTGGCGAATGTTGTCAAAGCAACCACCTCAGATCATACTGCCTGCGAGACCTTCAAAGTACGATAAGATCACTGGGTACTAGTTCAGCAAATGGTCCAGCCTCTTAGAGCTGGACCTGCTTTTTTAAGGGATAACTATTCTCGGCTATAGCATGTATAATGTTTAATGAAGCGCCAACTGGTACATAGAGTTTGATTGCCCACCCGAGGAGGTATAGATATGAGCGGATCAGCCGTTGGGCTATCCCCGGAATCCATCCTTGCTGAACTCATCCGCATCAATACTACCAACCCTCCTGGTCAAGAAACCAGCGTGGCTTGTTACCTGAAGGATTTGTTTGATTCTCAAGGTATACCCAACCAAATCATCGAGCCCGAACCAGGCCGGGCTAGCTTCGTAGCCACGCTGGGAAGCGGAGAAAAAGCGCTGCTGTTTCTCTCCCACACCGATGTGGTCCCCCCGGGGGATGGATGGGACTTTGACCCTTTTGGGGGAGAAATCAAATCAGGGATGGTTTTAGGCCGGGGTGCCCTAGATTGCAAAAGCCTGGTGGCGGCAGAGGCTTGGGCCCTGATTCAGTTGCATCATCAGAGCAGTCTTAACGGTAGGCTGACCTTCATTGCAGCTGCCGACGAGGAACGGGGAGGAAAACTAGGGGTAGAGTTTCTAATCGCCAATCATCCAGAACTATTTCAAGTTGATTTCGCCATTAACGAAGGGGCAGAAGAACCCGTAATCCTGAATGATTGCCCCCTCTATTTCATTCAAATCGGTGAAAAAGGAATGGCTCAAGCCAAACTTACTGCTAGAGGAATCTCGTGTCATGGCTCGGTGCCCTCTCTGGGAGAAAACGCGGTGGTGAAAATGGCTCGTGCCCTAGCCCGCCTAGCTGACTATCAGCCGCAATCAGTCATTATACCGGAGGTTCTATCCTTACTCAAGGAATTGGCTCATGAACTCGGTTTTGAGAGTCGGCATCCCCAAGAGATGCTTTCTAAGATCCTAGATTCACTTCCAGACCGTAACTTACGGGAAGACATCAGAGCCCTGACTCAAATGACTATTTCCCCAAACGTCATCAATGGTGGACTAAAGGCAAATATTGTTCCCGATCATTGTACGGCCGAGGTAGATATCCGAGTACTACCAGGGCAGAGTCAGGATTATGTTACAGATGTGCTGGATAAGCTCCTAGGAAAAAGCGTGGAATTCAATATCCCCAATTTCCAAGCCCCGACCATCTCTCCTTCCGATTCACCATATTTTCGGTTGCTGGCTCAAACCATAACCGATGTAGTCGAGCAATCCGCTCGTCGGTGGACTTCGAGAGTCCGTTGCGTTCCCTGGATATCGGCTGGGGGGACCGATTCCCGGTTTCTGAGGAGGGCAAACATACCCGCCTACGGCATTGCCGTCATGACTCCCGACTTCCCTCCGGAACTCCGCTCCACTGTTCACGGAAAAAATGAGCGCATTGATATATCTAGCGTAAGGTTGATGGCTAGGTGGCTGGTAACACTGGCACATAATTACCTTAAGTAGACTACATGCGTTCCCGCTCCCGAGCAAACACTAAAAGCAACAATCGTGCGAGCGGGGGACTCAAACTTGCGCAGTTTATGGAAGGGTTCTATCAGCTTTGGGCTGGTGAACATACCGGTAAAACTATACCCAGCCACCGAAAATAAAGATGTCAAGTTCCACTTAATCCACCGGGAATGCGGTTCGCCAATCCGTTATTCTCGGGTATGCCCCATATGTAATCGAGAAGTAGAACCCCAAGAAATCAGCCGGGGCTATGAATACCAAAAGGAGAGATACGTGCTTGTAAGCGATGAGGAATGGGAGCAAGCCCAACCAGCACCTACCGGAAATATCGATCTAATCCAGTTCGTTGCTTTGAATCAGATCGATCCCATCTATTTTTCTTGGCCTTATTACTTAACCCCTAATGAAGGCGGTCAAAAGGGCTATGCCCTCTTACTCCACGTAATGCGTCGCACCGGTAAAATCGCTCTAGCCAAAGTCGCCTTGCGCAACCGGGAATCGCTAGCAGCCTTACGCGTATATCAGTCTTGCCTGTTGATGGAGAGCTTACTCTACGCTGACGAAATAAGGTCGATAGATCTCCTACCGGAGCTGAACTTTGAGGTTCAGCTGGACGACCGAGAAATTAAGATGGCAGAAACACTAGTAGCAGCGTTGTCTGGCGATTTTAAGCCTGAGGAATATCACGATACCTATCGGGAAAACCTTCTCAACTTGATCCGGCAAAAAATAGCTGGGCAAGAAATAAGCATGCCCCCTCCGGCCCGGCAAGCTAAAGTTGTTGATCTCATGGAGGCCCTGAAGGCAAGCATTGAAGAGGCTGAAAAGCGAAAGCAAAAACCTAAAAGACAACGGCGCCAAAGGGAGGCCTAATCTTTTGTGCTGACAGCCCCAATCATACCCATGGAGCCGCTTTCCCATTCTCATATATTTGAGAGCAAAGATCATTTCTTCCAGGTTAAGTGGGATGGAGTTCGGATTATCGCTTGGGTAGAAGGAAAAGAAATCTGGCTTCAGAACCGCAAAGGCCATGATCGTACCCAGCACTACCCCGAGCTACGATCCTTGCCAGCAAGATTGCGCGGAACCGAGGCTGTTTTGGACGGAGAGATAGTGGTCCTAGACTCAAACGGTCACCCCAGTTTTCCCAGAGTTCTTGAACGAGATTTAGTCAGCAGGCCCCACATTACCACTGGAGTATTCCCGCGATGGCCAATCACTTACATCGTCTTTGACATCTTGTCTTGGAAGGGAAAGCTCCTCACCCCACAACCATTAGAAAGCCGACAGGAAATACTGCAAAAAGCACTGCGAGTTGACAAAACATCGAAATGGGCAGATAAAAACGAGACCCCAGATAATATCATCATCATTGAAAACTTCGCCAACGGGCCAAGCTTGTTTGCCGCAGTGCGCGAACACCACCTGGAAGGAGTAGTGGCGAAAAACAAGTCCAGCCCTTACTTGCCAGGCAAGAAGACTAGGCATTGGTTGAAGATAAAAAACCGCCGCCGGCAGCTTTGCCTAGTCGTAGGTTATTTAACCCGCAACCAGTTATTGAGCTCACTAGTTCTGGCCGCTTATCATGGGAAACAATTGCTATATTTAGGGCGAGCCGGAACTGGTCTTACCGAGAAACAGCGCCAGGAACTGGGACAGCTACTCCCTCATTTGCAGACAAAAACCAGCCCTTGGACACGACCGCCTCGTTTTCCTGGCTTGCAAGCCCATTGGATTGACCCGCCTATAGTTGTATTAATTGAGTTCCTGGAATGGACGAGCGACCTCAAACTCAGGTCGCCGGTCATTATTGGCTTTCCCAACCAGGATCCCGGCAAATGTCAAGTCTGAGGGAGGGAAAGTATTAATGCTAGTTCAAATTGGCAACCGAACTTTAGAATTGACTAATCTAGATAAAGTGTACTGGCCCAACGAAGGTTACACCAAAGCTCACTTGATTCAGTACTATTTGGAGGTAGCTCCCCACTTACTCCCTCACCTTCGCGACCGCCCTTTAGTTCTCAAACGGCACCCCGAGGGAATCGAAGGTAAGTACTTTTACCAAAAAGAATGCCCTGATTATGCCCCCGAGTGGTTGCCACGACTAGGAATAGCAACTACGGGACCATCGGGCGCAAAAAAACTCGTCCACTTTTGCTTAGCTCCAGACCTGCCAAGCCTCATCTGGATCGTTAATCAGGGTTGTATGGAAATGCACCCCTGGCTATCTACCTGCCAGCGCCCCGACCACCCCTCTTTTGCCGTGATTGACCTTGACCCATCAGCAACGGTTGGTTTTGGAGAAGTCCTGGTGGTTGCCCGCACCCTCAAGGCTACCCTCGACGAACTAGGCATCGTTGGATACCCCAAGACCTCTGGTGCTACCGGATTGCATGTCTACATCCCGCTTGCAGAGCGGTATACCTATACCCAAGTTCGACAAGCCTTACGGCGCTTGGGCGAGCTAGTAGTAGCTAAAAATAGCCAATATTGCACGCTAGAGAGAGCAGTTAAAAAGCGAGGCGCCAAGGTTTATTTCGACTATCTCCAAAACGTACGAGGTAAGACCATTGCCAGCGTCTATAGCGTCCGACCCTTACCGGGGGCGCCTATCTCCGTTCCTGTAGAATGGAGAGAAATTGTGGAGGGCCAATTTGTCCCAAGTGATTTTAACCTAGGCAACTTTCGTCACCAAGTACCACGGCGGTGGCAGCTTTTTAACCACTTATTGGAAAAGGGAGCCGAGCAAAACCTCGCCCCCCTTTTGCAACTGCCCAAACAAACCGCGCTTGGGTAAACCTAAAGCCCCTTTTCCTGGCTGGAAGCGATAGCCCGATCAATTTGAGCCTGCAAATGTGAAGGCAAACCAGTTATCTGAACATTCAGGAAGCCACGGACTATTACGGCTGTAGCTTGCTCCTCGCTTAGGCCCCGGGCCATAAGGTACTCGATCTCTTCCGGAGCAATTTTGCCGACGGCAGCCTCATGGGACAGATCTAAGTTCGGCGCCTTAGCTAAGAGCTCGGGAATAGCCTGAATAATCCCCTTGTCCCCTAGCATCAACCCCCGGCATTCAAGGTGGGCTTTCACTCCTGGAGTCTCGCCTACCAAACAACCCCGGTTGATTATGGTGCCACCAGTAGTTAGAGTACGGGCAATGATCTCAGCCCGAGTATCTGGCGCTTGCAATACTACCCTCGAACCTACATCTAGATTGGACCCTTCAGGTGCCACTACAATGGTATGGTACCTGGCTATAGCTCCCGGACCCTTAAGATAGGTGGTGGGATACATTTGCAGGTCTCGAACTGGATTCATGGACACGTAGTTAGAAAGGAATATCCCGCCTTCTTCAACGATGGTTCCAGTTCGAGGGCGGACAGCTACCTGTTCACCCCAGTTGTGGATCATGGTGAAAGTGACTCTGGCTCCCTTTTTAACGTAGAACTCCGATACCCCAATATGCAAACCCGAGGTTACATGGGCGCCAGTGGCACAACCGCTAATAATGTGGAGTTCCGAACCTTCCTCAGCAATGACTATGTTATGAACATCCTGTTCCAGACCTTCCTGCCCAATGTAAAGGCAAGCCTGCAAAGGAAAGATAGCCTTTACTCCTGGTAAAGCTCGAATGAAGTAACCATGTTCCTGATGTAGTTCAGCTCGAGCCGTGTATTTATCGGCATCAACAGCCAAGGCTTTCCACCAATAATCGGACAGCCAGGGATAGCGTTCCCGCGCCTCGCTGGTACTCAGCAATTCTATTCCCTCTTGGGTTGCCCCACAATGGATTACCGAGTGGTCCATTTGCACAAAGGTGCCAGCACGTTCGTTCTCTTCAACATCTACCCCCACCCGAAGCATTTGCTCCTTGTCCTCGGGGCTAAGATCGGCTAGACTCTTTGGATAATCGTGGTCCTTGGCCTTTTCTCGGTACTGGCTAAAATCAATGTCTTTCCCAAATGCTGCTTTTTTGCTCAAAGCGTTTCGCGCTTTGATGTCCTCAATTCTATCTAGCCTACTTGGCTCGCCCATAGATTCACTCTCCCCTGTAAGTTGCAGGATCCTTATACTATGCATCTAACGCACTCTTCGTAGCCGACACTTTGAATGCAATTTAACAGCTCTCTAGGATTGCCGCTACAAGATAAGTGGCCGTCATACATCACGTGACCCACATCCGCGGTTATATAATCGAGAATGTATCCCGTATGGGTGATAACTAGGCCGGATTTGCGCCGCTGGCGCCGAGCTTCGCGGGGAGTTTTGCCACTCGACAACTCCGGACGGCGCTCCAGGAGCCCCGCAATGGCATTACCAATGAGAGCAATGTTCTCAATATCCACACCTGATTCAGGTTCGTCAAGTAAAACTAAGGAAGGATCTTGTGCCAACAGTTGCAGTAGCTCAGATCGTTTAATTTCCCCTCCAGAAAAACCATGGTTGACGTCACGGTCCAGAAAATCTTCAAGTTTTAAGCTATGGGCAAGACCTTCTACATCCGCCTGGCCCTTACCGGCGATCTGCACAATTTGGCGGGTGGTTACGCCTCGGACCGTAGGAGGACGCTGAAAGAGAAGGCCAATCCCCAGTTGGGATCGCTGATCCACTGGCAAGAAAGTAATATCCTGTCCATTAAAGATAATCTGACCTTGTACCACCTCGTACCCGGAAAAGCCCATGATAGTGGACAGTAATGTGGACTTGCCCGAACCATTGGGCCCAAAGAGCACATGGACCTCCCCTGGGGCTATTTCTAGGTTGACATCGTGGAGAATAGTGCGCCCTCCTACTCGCACAGAAAGGTTTTTAACCTCAAGCATAGGCTTCCCTCGCATTTCTAGCGGTAAATGACCTAGTCCTTATATATTATAACATTGCCTCTTTTCGCTACTAGTTCTCTTTCTCCTTCAGAGAATAGTTCTTTCCAAGGGCTGTGATATAATCATGCTTGTCATTCGCATCTCGCCCAGGAAAGGAAATAGCCTAATCATGACCGGTACTATAGTAAACGCCGCTGCTATCATAGCTGGAGGGTTAATCGGAGTAACCTTTAAAAAAGGAATCTCTGAAAACATGCGCAGCACCTTAACCCACGGATTGGCCCTGGCTATTGCTCTAGTAGGGCTACAAATGGCGCTGGAAACTAGGAATCCGCTGATTGTAGTAGTCAGCATCGCTTTGGGGGCTGTAGTCGGCGAGCTAATGAACATAGAGGGCTGGCTCAACCGAATGGCCCAACAAGTTGAAACCAAGATCGCTGCATCTGACGGGAACTTGGCCCGAGCATTTGTAAGCGCTAGCTTAGTTTTTTGTGTAGGCGCCATGGCTATTATGGGCTCAATAGAGGACGGTTTAACTGGATATCCTAAGATCCTCTATGCGAAATCACTGATGGATGCCATCGTCGCTGTAGTTTTCGCTTCCACTATGGGAGTCGGTGTGGTGTTTTCTGCGGCTCCAGTCTTTGTCTATCAAGGCAGCATCACCTTGGCCGCCAAGTTAATCGGAAACTTTCTAAGCCCAGCTGCTATAACCGAATTGACCGCCACCGGGGGATTGTTAATTGTAGGCATTGCTCTTAATCTGTTGGGCATTACCAAAGTGCGATTGGGGAACCTCCTTCCAGCAGTAATATTTGCTGCTTTACTGGCAAGCTTATGGAAATAGCCGAGCTATCAATAGTGCTGCCAGGAATTGAAAGAACCGAGCTGGCCGTGTCTCAGGCTGTAGCGCATTAATACGTAGGCCAAAATCATTACTAAGGGAGTTGCTATCTGCGCCAAAGTGAAGAATCCCACTCCCCATTTAACGTTTACATAGCCCCAAATCACCAAAGGGTTTTCGCGTATAGTCTCTTCTACTAGCCCTCGTAACAATTGATGGTAAAAAATAAATGACCAAAACTGATATCCGGGCGGTGGGTTCTTAGCCCTAAGGTAAAAGTAACGGACCAGCAAGATAAGGCCAATTGCCGAACCAACCACCTGGGCTGGCCACCGATCGAAGCCCCATCCTAAAGCCATCGGTCGCCCCAAGACTTCTTGGTTAAAGATGTTGCCCACCCGCACCAGGGCATAACCAATGGTCAGGCCCGGTACGCTGAAATCAGCCAACCGGTTTATTCCTTGCCCTCGGTAAAGTACATAACCCCCTCCTAAAGCGAGGCCACCAAGCAATGCTCCATGCCAGGCTAGCCCACCTTCCCAAACCATTAGAATCTGGGCCGGGTCTTGCCAAAACCACTGTGGGTCGTTGGCCACCACAAACATCAGCCTTGCCCCCACCACGCCACCGAGTACGGCCAGGATAATAGTATTTAGGACAAAGTCCTCATCGAGCCCCCGCCGCTGCGCTTCGGTATAAAAGTAATAAGCGCCAATCAGAATTGAGATCCCCATAAAGAGTCCGTACCATCGCACTGCTATAGGCCCAATGTGAAATGCAATTGGATTGAGATCAAGGACCATGCGCTTCCTCCTCGTCCAGGACTTAGGTTGGTTACTATTATATCACCCATAGCCCGGAAATTTAAAACTCGAGATAAGCTAAACCCCCTCGAGCAGCCTCTTCCCATAACCTCTGGGTCTCGGGTTTTGGAACAAGAGCTAGAACTGAGCCTGCGCCCTTGGGAAATCAAGACTACCTGAGTTACTTTTTCCTGTCCTTAAGCTAAGTAGGTTACGACTGAGCTTTTGTTCGGTATCCGGTAACAAATAAGAGAAAGCGCTGGTAAACAGACCATGTCCAACTTGGCTCTACAATATCGAAAGCACAGTGACCACCTTTAGGCATAATCATGGTTTTTACCCAAGGGTTATTTACAGCGTTTCGCGCCAGTTCTTCAGCTTCCACAACCGGTATAATGGGGTCATCCTTGCCGTGAATTATCAACGTTGGCACTTGAATTCTTTTAACAACTTGCCCAGGACTTCCTAGCTGATAGAGCTCATGGCTAGTCATATGGTAATAGAGAGCGCTTACTTGCTCTAAAAGGGCCGCAAAAGTATCGATTCCCTTCGGTAACCCCATATCCTTTCGTTTCCGCCTCAAAAGCAAACTGAACACAGGATAGACCGAAGAGTACCCCTCCCATGGCTTGGGACGCCTCGATATATAGGCTACCTGTCGCCGCAAGTCGGAATAAGGGCTTACTGCCAAGGTTCCAGCGATTTGGCCAGCCCGAGCCTGGGCAGCAGCCTGCAGAACTGAGGCTGCCCCCATGCTAAAACCCATTACAGCCGGAGGGGCGTTAATGACATCGGCAAGGATTTCGGCGGCAGCTAATACGTCTTGGCCTTCCCTCCAGCTCCCTGTGCTTTGGGCACCAGAAAGGTACCGACTTTCCCCAAACACACGTAGGTCAGGAACAATAACATTAAAACCCCATTCTCGATAAGCTTTTAAAGCTGGCTTTTTCACATAAAGAGCATTCTTACTGGCAAATAGGCCGTGGACTATGACTACCCCTGGTCGAGGTTGGTCAGGTTGCAGAGCCATTAAGCCCGCCAAGGGAGTGCCATCATCAGAGGTAAACTTTACTGGGACAAATGGCGGCGGATACCGGTAGAGCTTACCTACAGTCCTAGGGGAAGTATCAAAAAACATGGATGGGACATCGGGTAACCCCCAGATGGAAGTAGCAACGGCTCCTGGCAGGAACCGAGGACGAAAAGGTATCGCCTCAAGTTGGTTATAAAATTCAGTTATCTCCGTTATTGTCGTCCCCATGGACGATGATACCTCCTAAAACATCAGGTTGACATTGCTTCGGATTCTCCTATTCCAGTCACTTTCCATTCTACTATTCTCTGTACAAAGCAATTATCCTCTAAATGCAGAACAAACGTTAAAAGGCGGTAGACCAAAGCGTCTACCGCCTTTCGCAGAGCGAGCAAACCTGTAAGCCGAGTTCTGTCGTGAGTGATCATCTATCTAGGGTGCCAGTTGCCTGACACCTCAAGCGACCAACCCGGGAACAGAGCGGGCCACTCTATGGTTCCCCTATTTGGTCTTGCTCCAGGTGGGGTTTGCCTAGCCGGCGGATTACTCGCGCCGCTGGTGAGCTCTTACCTCACCTTTTCACCCTTGCCTATGACTCGGATCCGGCGCCACTACGCCAACGTCGACCGAATCAGGCGGTATGTTTCTGTGGCACTCTCCTTGGGGTCACCCCCACTGGGCGTTACCCAGCACCTTGCCCTATGGAGCTCGGACTTTCCTCAGGCGCACCGATGATCAAATCGGTACCCCCGCGACCACTCGGTTTGCTCATCATATCCTTACCAGTTTCCCTACTAGTTTAACACGTCCCCTACTAAGTTGCAAATGACGTTAACCAGCCAATAATACCTGCCCGACCTCCCCAATTCCTATTCACTCTATTCATTGGTGGCTACCCTTGAGGGCAACTTCAATGGCTAAATTGGCTAGTTCATCTGCCCTCTTGTTTTTGCCTCGAGGCACGTGCTGTATTCGGAATTCGCTAAACCGTTTGCTGAGGGAAAGGATACGATTATGTAGAGGCTGTAAAACCGGACTTCTTACCTGGTATTGGCCTAAAACCTGGCGCACCAACAGCTCGCTATCGGAGAAAATTTCAACTTTCCTGGCCCCCAGGTCCAATGCTGTTTCCAAAGCCCGAATTAGCGCTGTGTATTCAGCCGAGTTGTTGGTACTAATTCCTAGGTACTGTTTTACCTCGGCCAGAGTCTCTCCTTCGGGGCTAACAATCACAAAACCGATACCGGTAGGACCCGGGTTGCCACGTGAGGCACCATCGCTAAAGATCCTAACTTGCTCCATTGCTGCTTAGACAGTCCGTACGGGATCGGCGTTGGTGTGGCCGACAAAGGTGAAAACCGGAACATCCATGTTAATGTCTCGGAAGTAGCGACGTAAATAGTCAGCCACCGCTGGGACTACAGGTTCTTCCGTAGCCTGATGTCCAGCATCTATAACCGCCAACCCTTGAGCGTCAGCATCCAAGGCCTCATGATACTTGATGTCTCCCGTAATTAGCACATCGGCACCCTTAGCCACCGCGCTGTCAACTACAGTACCTCCCGAACCCCCACAGACGGCAACTCGCTTCACCCTGAGATCTAGATCCCCCACTACCCTTACTGTGGGTACTAGGTAGCGCTCCTTAACTTGATCAACCAAATCACTCAGAGAAATGGGTTCGGGAAGGTTGCCAATCATACCCAACCCCCATGGCATCCCCTCATTGGCAAGGGGATACAAGTCATAAGCTACTTCTTCGTAAGGGTGAGCCTTAAGCATGGCTTCAACGACAGTCTGTGATTTTCTTTTGGGAACTATAGTCTCCAGCCGTAATTCGTCCGTCTTTTCCAACTGACCGATTTCCCCTTGAAAAGGATTAGAACCTTCCAGCGGCATGAAAGTCCCCGTCCCTGCGCTCTGAAAGGTACAGAAGGAATAGTTCCCTATCCAGCCCGCTCCCACCTTACCCATGGCTTCCCTAACTACATCCTCGTAGCCCCGGGGCACAAAGACTACCAGTTTGTAATATTCATCACGCCCACGTACATCCAAGACCTGCATCCCTTGTAAACCTAGGAGCTGGCCTAACTGATAATTTACACCTTGAGGGGCAAAATCGAGATTGGTATGGGCTACTATAACGTTCATCCTATGGCTGACTAGCTCACGAATCACTTTACCTATCGGACGATCATACTGAAGTCTGCGCAGCGGGCGGAAGATCACCGGGTGATGAGCTACAATAAGGTTGGCGCCTCTTTTGCGAGCCTCATTTATGGAAGCAAAATCGACATTAAGCGTTACAAGTATTGCATCCACACTGGACTCGGCATTGCCAATCTGAAGACCAACGTTGTCCCACTCTTCTGCCCAGGCAAAGGGAGCCATTTCCTCCAACAAACTGAGCACTACATTACAAGTGATTTCCCTGGCCAACCCTATACCCCTTTCGTCAGGTTGAATTAATCATCAACCTTTACTATCTCCCGGCCCTCACCATTTATCCCTTGCCAAGCCTAACGTTTTCCAACAGGTTTTGGAATTTGTAGCAGTATCATATTTCTAGTTCCCTCAAGCAAATCCTTTAAAGCTAATTAATCAAGACTGTTTTGATAATTTGGCAGTGAGAACAACCTGCGAAGGGTAAGTGGCACGTTATTACAGAAAGAAAATTCCTCCCCGCAGGGAGGAAAAGACCAGCACAAACGCTCCCAGGAAGCCTTTTCAATCCATGGTGGGCGATAGTAGATTCGAACTACTGACCCCCTGCTTGTAAGGCTCATGGCAGCTTTTTCATTGCTTTCCGCTCCATGCCAAATGGCTTGATTCTATTAGCTTCTAGCGATTCCAACTTTCAACTGAATACCCGTCAATTTGGCCTATTTTGGGTGCTACTGCATCCGCTATTGCATCATACTCGGAACCTGGAGAGCCTGATTTTTCTTGTTTCGGCGGTGCCAAGCCAACTTGCAGGCGGTGCTACAGAATATCCTTCTGCCGAATCTCTCAAAGGGAACCCCACAAAAGCGGCATTGGATAACCGGACGGGAGTCGGCTATTATCTGCCACAAATCGTAAAGGACAGCCGCAAGCAGGTAGGGCGTTGCCCTGGTCTCCACAAGCCCAGGTGGTTTATCGGTGGCAACGAAGTCCAACCTGATGCCGTCCTGAAGCCCGCGCTTGAGATAGGTTGCCAGCATCATGGCCTGCCTGTCGCTGTCGGGGGGCGCTATCCTGCCTTCCGCAAGCTGGCAGTAAAGCACCATCTGGCGGCGAACGGCATCTATGAAATACTGCCACAAATCCAGCGGTTCAAAGAGGGTATCCCTGTCATAGCGCCAATTACCCATATCCTGGCCCGGAGGGACCGAGACCCCCAAAAGCCCGTTGGCCCTGGCGAATGCGTCAATCTGCCTTTCTTTCTTGAGCCCGGCAAAGCGGGAGGCCAAGCCCCTTACTTCCGGCTGGACCGGAGGCCGGGAAATGTCAAGCAGGATGACTGCATCATACCGAAGCATGGCCTGGATTGTTGCAGAACCGAAGTAGCCCTTTTCTTCACTGGTGAACTCATAGGCACGCGGGCAGATTATCTTTGCCGGAAGCCGTTGGTCAACAACCAGCATCAAAAACCCTCTTCCGTGATACTAAATTTTTGCCAAGTGCTCCATGCAAAGTATCCCTCTTATTACGGGCATTGTCAAGCACAGATTGCTAAAAATTTATATGCAACAAATTACAGGTAGCGTATCTGGAAACGAAAAAGAGCCATCTAGGTGTTGTCTTGCGTAGCACGAACGAATATCATTGATTTAGAGAACAAAACAAAAGGGGGAGGTAAAAGAAAATGGCCGTGCCTGTAGAAAAAGTGAGGGCGTTTGATTGGGGAGAAGTACCACTCGTTCTTACGATTGAGGATTTGCAAAGAGCCTTGGGTATTCCAAGGCATCAGGCTTATGCCCTCGCACATCGGGTTGGAAAAAAATTGGGGAAACGTTTGTTGGTTGCGCGCGAGAGCCTGCGGCGTTTCCTCGAAAGCTGAAATCCGGCAGAAAAAAACCACCTAGGCGGAAGGAGGAAGAGGCCCAAAAACAATTTACACCCGAGGTGGTAATAAACTATGAAGATAAGTTCTGAAGCAAGTGTACCACAAGTAGCCTTCGAGTACCAGAGACAAGGCTTTGCAGTAATTCCTGTCAGTCGCGATAAGAAACCCCTTATTCCCTGGCAGGAATTTCAACATCGCAAGCCGGCACCCCAGGAGATAGCCGCATGGTGGAAGCGGTGGCCCAAGGCCAATGTAGCCATTGTGACCGGCGCTATTTCCGGCATAATAGTCCTAGATGTTGATGGTGCGGAGG
>JACIYF010000013.1 GCA_014360065.1 Clostridia bacterium
ACTTGATTGAAAAAGTGGGAGCAGAACTGAGAAATATGATGACATGGCTTAAGAAATAGAAACTGGGTAGCAAGCCGCGAATTGGTTAATGCGTCGAAAGGTAGCCGCGGCTTTGCCGCGGCTACCAAGCTCATCAAGGAGGGCTTTCATTGATCTGGGTTAGATTTGTAGCCAAGGACCAAGTTTCTTATGGGCTCTTAGAAGGGCAAACTATCCGGCGAGTAAAGGGAGACCCGTACCAGGGGTTTGATACTACCGAAGAAACTTTTACTTTAGGGACAACCCAGTTGCTCTGCCCTTGCGTACCCACTAAAATCATTGCCATTGGGCTCAATTACGCCGATCACGCCCGTGAATCCAACCTAGAGATACCTAAAGAACCAGTGGTTTTTTTAAAAGCGCCTTCGGCTTTAATTGGACCCAAGCAGGATATTATTTATCCCCGCAACAGCAGGAAAGTCGAATATGAAGCTGAACTAGCAATAGTGATTGGTAAGCAGGCTAAACGGGTTAGCCAAGAGAAAGCCAGGGACTTTATCTTAGGTTATACGTGCGCTAACGATGTTTCCGCTCGAGATTGGCAATTTAGGGACGGGGGACAGTGGACTTTAGGCAAATCGTTTGACACCTTTGCACCCATTGGTCCTTGGATCAATAGCACAATTGATCCCTCTGATCTAGCCATTAAAAGTAAAGTCAACGGCGAGGTGAGGCAGGACTCTTCTACCCGAGAGATGATTTTTGGGGTCAACTTCTTGGTGAGCTTTTTATCCCAGGTAATGACGCTGGAGCCAGGGGATGTCATTCTAACTGGTACTCCCCCTGGGGTTGGGACCTTAAGGCCAGGAGACGAGGTTACCATAGAAATCGAAGGTCTTGGGGAGCTTACCAACCGAGTAGTTCCCGATGTTGGTTAGTCGGAGAAAAGTCCATCTGGAGGAACCGAAAATGACGCTATCCGGCAGCCGAAAAGTGGCTAGCATAGCAATACAAATGGCTATCAGTGAAAGCCGTGAAGAGGAAAACCGGTTGAAATCCAGGTTTCATGGGCAGGGGTTTAAAGTAGCAGCTGTTGATTATGGGGGCGACTTCATCAACTCAGCCAGTAAGATTGTGGAGCGGGCTGTAGTGGCTGCTAAGCGGGAAGGAGTGATACGGGAGACTCACGCTGACGAGGGAGCTGTGGCTGGCGCAACCAGGGAGGCTTTAAGCCAGGTAATGCCTAAAGCACTAGGGCTAAACGTTGGCGGCAAAATTGGCATTGCGCGGCAAGGAGACCATATTAGCGTAGCCATATTCTTTGGCATCGGTTTGTTACATTTAGATGAGGTGGCTATCGGGCTGGGACATCGTGCAGCTGCTTTACTGGCCAACCATGCAGCTGGGCCGTAATTGGGAATGAGGCCTCGTACGTTGAAGGCGTTAGGCTGCTAAATCTTGGTGAAGCGTTGGGGCTGGAAGCTGGACCTGGAGAAAATGCGTTTTTACGGAGGAGAATCGCTTGCTTCGTGGCATTAAGGGCGCTATCGGGGTTGAGGCTAATACCAAAGAAGCGATTGAGGCTGCAAGCGAACAGTTGCTAACAGCGATTATAAAGGCCAATCAAATAAACATAGACGATGTTGCCAGCGTTTTTTTCACTACTACCCCAGATCTAAACGCTGGTTTTCCTGCAGCTGCTGCCAGAAAACTTGGTTTTTCCCAGGTTCCCCTTATGGGGGCAGTAGAAATGTCTGTACCAGGAAGCCCCCCTAGAATCATAAGGGTAGTCTTGCATGTGAATACCTCTAAGCAGCAACGGGAAATGATCCATGTTTATTTAGGTCGAGCCAGACACTTGCGGCCAGATTTGTCGAATGGCAGTACGGTAGTAGGGTAGTAGGGTGTAGTAGGGCGGCACCAGGTTTGCTAACGGTTAGACTGGTAGCAACCTTGGCTAAGTTAGAGTCAAGTCGCAGTGAGGCAGGTTGGCAGAACGGAAGGGCTAAAGGCTAATGTGGCATGGCTAAATGCCCTCCCTTGCGGGAGGGATTTTTGTCTATCCATTTAGGCAATGAGTCTCATGAAGGTGTAAATGGAGGGGTAAGTATGATCGTAGTAATGGAACCAAGGGCTACCGCTGGCCAAGTTGAGGCAGTGAAGGCTAGGCTTCTTAAAGAAGGATTTCGGGTGCATGTATCGGAGGGTGTAGAACGAACCATCATAGGTGCCATTGGCGATAAGACTCGCTTGGCCGGCCAATCACTTGAAGCTATGCCGGGAGTAGAGAAAATCGTACCTATATTAAAACCGTTTAAACTGGCTGCTCGTGAGTTTAAGCCTGAGGACACGATAATCTCGCTAGGAACGGCCCAATTTGGAGGGGGCGTGATAGAAGTCATCGCTGGACCATGTGCCATTGAGACTGAGGAGCTGGCTATGGAAGCAGCAATGGCAGTCAAGGCTGCGGGAGCTAAATTGTTTCGTGGTGGAGCCTTTAAGCCACGTACCTCGCCTTATTCCTTCCAGGGGCTCGGGAAAGAGGGCTTGACTATTCTCAAGAGGGTTCGCGAAGAGACGGGGTTGTTGATCGTGACCGAGGTTATGGATGCCCGCGATGTGGAATTGGTAGGCGAATATGCTGATATCCTGCAGGTTGGTGCCCGCAACATGCAAAACTTCTTTTTACTTCGAGAGCTTGGCCAGCAGAGGCACCCGGTTCTTTTGAAACGTGGCCCATCGGCTACTATAGAAGAATGGATACTGGCTGCTGAATATGTGATGAGCGAGGGTAACAATAACGTGATTCTATGCGAGCGAGGGATCCGTACTTTCGAAAACTATACGCGGAATACTCTGGACTTGAGCGCTGTTGCCTTGGCCAAGCAACTCACTCATCTTCCAGTTGTTGTCGACCCTAGTCATGCTACCGGCAATTGGCGGTTGGTGACTCCTATGGCCCTGGCTGCCATAGCTGCCGGAGCAGATGGGCTGCTCATAGAGGTTCATCCCAGCCCAGAGACTGCATGGTCGGATGGACCCCAATCTCTTACCCCGAAGCACTTCCAAGATCTCATGGTAAAGGTAAGGGATGTTGCTAGCGCGGTTGGAAAAAGATGGAGGGAGAGAGTGAAATAATGCATGGTCGGACCTTAGGCTACCTTGGGCCGCCGGGCACATTTTCTGAGGAAGCCGCTCACCTTTTCATCAAGGCACAAGCTAGAAAAAGCCACGGGTGGCGGCTAGTTCCCTTGAGTAGCATTGACGAGATAGTTGAAGCAGTAGCCAGCGGAGACCTAGAAAAGGGCATTATTCCTTTGGAAAACTCCATTGAAGGCTCAATTAACGTAACCACCGATTGTATCATGAAACACCCAGAGATAAAGCTAGAGGGAGAAGTCATTGTTGATGTAGATCATTGCCTTGCGGTTAAACAGCACAGTAGCGATTCATCCGATCAATTCCGAGGCATAACCACGCTGTATTCGCACCCACAGGCACTGGCTCAGTGCAAAGGATACATCCAGCGGCGACTTCCCGGAGCTGAAATTAGATACGCTCCCAGTACGGCTGAAGCAGCTAGCCTGGTAGCTAGCGGAGGTGCTGACCTAGCAGCAATTTGTTCACCGTGGGCGGCCAGGGTCTATGGTTTAGACATTCTGGCTTATAAGATCCAAGATTATCCACTTAATCAGACCAGGTTTGGGGTGGTTGGCCTGGAATGTCCTACACCGACCGGGGACGATAAAACCTCCATCCTTTTTTCCTTAGAGGACTTTCCCGGTTCACTTTACCTGGTACTGGAAATATTCGCTAAAGCCGGTATCAACCTAACTCGAATTGAGTCTAGACCGGCCAGAGTTGGCATCGGAAAATACTATTTCCTGCTCGATTTTGTAGGCCATCGAGAAGATCCAGTAGTGTCCGAAGTTTTAAAAGAGGTACAAGGTCAAGTTACCTATTTGCGAGTCTTGGGATCATATCCTTGCTTTCGCTGGCAGGGTAGCCCGGCCAGAATGTCTGCCCTCGGACCACCTACTCATGCTCCCGAGCCTTTGGGTAAGGCTCAAACTGAAGCTGGCAGAGTTGCCGCCAAAATAGCTATCATTGGGCTAGGATTAATTGGTGGATCGCTGGGCCTAGCCCTCATGGAACAGCCATGCATTCGGGAGGTTATCGGTATAGACAGGGATGCCAGGGCAGTGGAGCAAGCATTGAAGCGGCAGGCAATACATAGGGGGTATCTACTAGATGAAGCAGAGGAAATCTTAAAAGGTGTAGATACTGTGTTCCTTGCCGTCCCAATCTCTGAGGTAAGAAAAACCCTGTCCTGGCTTTACCAATTTGTATCTAACGGTTGCCTTGTAACTGATGTTGCCAGCTGTAAAGAGGGGATAGTAAGTTTCGCTCGAACATTATCCTCAAATGCTGTTCCTTTTATCGGGGGACACCCTTTGGCCGGATCTGAGCAAAAGGGCATAGGGGCTGCCGATCGCTACCTCTTTGAAAACGCTGCCTATATTTTAACACCTTATTCCGACAGTCCACTCTGGGCCATTGAAAAGCTCACATCGATGATCCAATCCATTGGAGCTAGAGTTTTATTTATGTCTCCAGGGGAGCACGATCGGATTGTTGCTAGCATAAGCCACCTACCTCATGTGGTTGCCAGTGCCTTAGTAAATACCGCTGGGGGTAGACAAGACTCGGGTTCCAATGCCATAGCCCTAGCATCTGGAGGCTTCCGGGATACTACCAGGGTGGCCTCAAGCGATCCGGAACTTTGGGCAGGAATTATTTTGGAGAACCGCGAATATGTGCTAGAGGCTTTGGAACATTTCTGCCAAAACCTCGATCGAGTCCGAGGATGGCTGTTGTCTGCCGAGGGCGAATATTGCCGCCAGCACCTTTGTGATTGGTTGGCCCAAGCCCGGCACCTACGTGCTAGCATTCCGCGCCGATTACGCGGTCTTCTTCCTCAACAATTTGATGTAATTGCTGAGGTGCCAGATAAACCTGGTTGGATAGGGCTAATTGGCACCCTATTAGGTCAACATGGAATCAATATTGCGGATATCCAGGTATTGACTGTGCGTGAGGGAGAAGCAGGGTCGTTGAGGCTAAGTTTTGCCAAAGCTGAAGAAGCAGAGCAGGCCGAGGCAATTCTCAAGGCTGGTGGCGTCCGAGCTCGTTGTCGAGAGAAGAAAGGAGCATGACTTTTGGATATAGTTGTCCAACCAGCCCGCAAGTTACGAGGGACAATTATGGTCCCAGGCGATAAGTCAATCTCGCATAGGGCCGTCATAATAGGCTCCATTGCAGAGGGAAAAACAGAAATCACGGGCTTTTTACATGCCCAAGATTGCCTAGCCACCCTTACTTGCATGCGCCAATTAGGTGCCTCAATTGATTACGATCCAAGACACCAAAAGGTTACTATTGAAGGAAAGGGATTGGAAGGTCTCGAAGAACCCCAGGATGTCCTAGATGCTGGTAATTCTGGCACTACTGCTCGGCTATTGCTGGGGCTTCTGTCAGGACAGAGGTTTTTTTCTGTGATAACAGGAGACAACTCCTTGCGCCGTCGACCCATGGATAGAGTAACAATTCCGCTACGGGCCATGGGTGCCCGGCTGCAAGGCAGAGAGGGCGGAAAATGGCTTCCCGTATCCATCGAAGGTACTCGGCTGCATGGTATTAAGCACCGCCTTCGGGTTGCTAGTGCCCAGACAAAATCGGCATTGCTGCTTGCGGGGTTGTATTCTTCGGGCAGCACCGAGGTCCAACAACCGGCTTCTACTCGCGATCACACAGAGCGCCTACTGCAAGCTTTTGGAGCTCAAGTGGAGCAAAAGGGTAACTCCATAGCCGTGGTTGGTGGTTGCCGCTTGCAAGGGCAAAAAGTGGAAGTTCCTGGTGATATATCTTCAGCCGCTTTTTTCTTGGTTGCAGGTTGTCTGGTCCCCAAAAGTGAGATTATAGTCAGAGATGTGGGGGTCAACCCCAGCCGGACAGGCATTTTACGCATTCTGCAATCAATGGGTGCTGATATTGAGTTGTTTAATCGTTGCGAGAAATTAGAACCCACCAGTGACGTTGTAGTGCGCTCTAGTACGTTGAGAGCGGTAAACATTACTTCCGAAATGGTGCCTGATCTAATTGATGAGTTGCCAGTTATTGCTGTAGCCGCTTGTTTGGCTAGTGGTACTACTACTATTCGGGGGGCTTCAGAGCTACGGGTAAAAGAGAGCGATCGCTTGGCTGCTATTAGTTCAGAACTCTCGCGGCTGGGGGCCAAAATCCAAGAACTAGATGATGGACTCATCATCGAGGGTGTCCCCCGGTTACGCGGCGGGAGGGTGCGCAGCTTTGGTGATCACCGAATAGCGATGGCTTTGGCGATTGCCGGCATAGCCTGCGAATCGCCCGTAATTATTGAAGGCGCTGAGGCTGTGGATATATCTTTTCCAGACTTCTTTTGTACTTTGGAGTCTCTTCGATAGTGATGCAGAGTTTTCCCATTGTAAGGAGATGTCTATGTCGTTCAAGAATAGCATTGCCATTGATGGTCCAGCTGGGGCTGGAAAGAGCACGGCTGCCAAGCTTTTGGCTAAACAAGTTGGGTACGTTTACGTAGACACAGGAGCTATGTATAGGGCTCTTACTTACAAAGCCCTAAGCATAGGAGTAAGAATTGATGACGAGGAAAGCATCGAAACCATGGCAGCCGAAACTGAGCTGGAGATTAAGCCTTCCAATTGTGGAGCAAATACACGCATATTTTGCGATGGTTATGAAGTGACAGACCAGATCCGCTCGCCATTGGTATCTGGAAACGTATCGTTAATAGCCAGAATGGCGTCGGTACGACGACGCCTCCAGCGCTTACAAAGGGATATAGCCAGCCAGATGGATGTGGTTATGGATGGGCGAGATGTAGGCACAAGGGTGCTGCCCGAGGCGCGCTTCAAGTTTTTTTTAACTGCATCAGTTATAATAAGAGCTGAAAGAAGGTATAAAGAGTTACGCGGAACGGGGGAGCCTGTATCCTTGTGGGCAGTAAAGAAACAAGTGATAGCAAGGGATCTCTCTGATTCACTGCGTTTCCTAGATCCTTTGGTTCGGGCTCCTACAGCTGTGTTAATCGATTCTACAAACTTGGATATTGGTCAAGTAGTCGAGGTTATGGTTTCGCATGTATGTACCTGAAAGCGAGGTAAAGCATTGTTTTATCGCTTTGCAAGGTGGCTATTTAGTTTAGTTTTTCGCTATCTATGCCACTGGACAGTTGAGGGAAAGGAAAACCTTCCTACCCAAGGGCCAGTTATTATCGTTGCTAATCATGTCAGCAACTGGGATCCTATCGTTGTGGGGGTGGCCTTAGACCGCCAGGTACATTTTATGGCAAAGGAGGAGCTCTTTAGGGTACCCGTTTTCAGGTGGATTTTGGTTGCCTTGGGGGCTTTTTCGGTTGATCGATCTCGAGGCGACCTTGGGGCTATCAAAACAGCGCTGAGGTTGTTATTGCAGGGCAAGGTAGTAGGAATGTTTCCAGAGGGGAAGCGAAACCGGAGCCAAGACCTGTTACTGCCGTTTCAGTCCGGAGTAGCTTTACTGGCCCTTAAGACCAAAGCACCGGTAATACCAGTTGGCATTAATGGAAGCCGGAGGATCTTTTACCGAGGTTGGTTTAGGCCTTTTACTGTCCGAATAGGACCCCCTGTGAAGCTACCCGATATTGTTGGCAGGAAACCATCAGCAGGTGAACTAGCCACAGCTGTTCAATACATGGAACAAGCCGTAAGTTCGTTAATCGGTCTAAAGCCAAGTGAAAAGTCGGCTAATGTTGGTACATTTTCTGACTCTAAGTAGAAGGCTTGCAGGAATCCTCAATTTCATAACGAAACATTCACATTAAGTGTACCTGTTTTTTCGAAACGACAGTAGAAGTTGCTGGAGGCTTCAAATTGCAGGTTATAGTGGCACGTGGTTCCGGTTTTTGCTACGGAGTTAAGCGAGCAGTCCAATTGGCGGAAAATGCAATAAGTACTAGCGACAAGCCCATATATTCTTTAGGGCCATTAGTGCACAATCAGCAGATGGTGGAGTTCCTAAGGCAGAAAGGGCTCGAGCCTCGTGACAGTATTGATGAGCTGTCAGGGGGACGAGTAGTTATTCGCGCCCACGGGGTTTCACCATTAGTTTTTTTTGAGGCCGAGAGGCGGGGTTTGGAAGTTATTGATGCTACCTGTCCAAGGGTTAAAAAAGGCCAAAAGCTTGCTAGCAGCTTAGCCAATAGAGGTTATCCCGTACTTATAGTAGGAAGCTTATCCCACCCTGAGGTTCAAGCTTTGATTGGCTGGGCCAATGGCCAAGCTATCATAATTGAAAACCAACGAGAGACTGACAATCTGCCGCACTTGGAAAAGGCGGCTATTATAGCGCAGACTACCGAAAGCATAGATGTCTTTGCAGCGGTGGTTGAACAAATTAGGCGAAAGGTAGACTACTTATTAGTTTATAATACCATTTGCGAAGCTACATGGCGTCGCCAGAAGGCAGCTAGGGAACTGGCCAGACGAGTCGAGGCTATGGTTGTGGTTGGGGGGCATCAAAGCTCCAATACTACCCAACTGGCTCGCATCTGTTTACAAGCAGGCGTACCCACGTACCACGTTGAATCTGCCCAGGAGCTTCGTGGCCAGTGGTTTAAAGGACTTAATCGGGTTGGAGTGACAGCCGGCGCTTCAACACCAGAATGGATTATTGAGGAGGTAGTAACTCGCATGTCAGAACTTAACCAAGAAAACATCTTTGAGGCAGGTGGGGAGCACCAGGGTAGCGCCGGTTTGGCCGCGGAACCAGTTAGTGCATGTTCACCTCCAACTTCTTGCGATGACTCTCTAGTTGGTGAGCCTGAAAAACAGGCATCAAGCAATGATACAGTTGACAACGAAGAAAAAGGAGAGGGCGCTGCCCAGGAACAGTTAGAGAACCAAGACCAGATGGAAGCCCAACTGGCAGAAGGCGTGAAGGAAATCCGTAGGGGCGAGATAGTCACTGGTACTGTGGTACAAATTAATGAAAACGAAGTTTTGGTTGACGTGGGCGGTAAATCTGAGGGGATAATACCGCTTTCTGAGCTAAGCGCTAGGGGACAAGTTAGTCCTCGCGAGGTAGTACAAGTCGGAGACTCGATTGCGGTATACGTTCTTAAGGTTGAAAATGAAGAGGGCCACCCGATTCTTTCTAAGAAACGGGCTGACCGAGAAGTAGCATGGGAAAAACTTGAGGAGGCTTTCAAGAATCAAACTCGGCTCGAAGCTCCAGTGATTGAAGTAGTGAAAGGCGGACTTCTAGTGGATGTGGGGATTAAAGGGTTTGTTCCTGCATCACTAGTGGAGCGGGGCTATGTGGAAGACCTAAACTCGTATCTTGGTAAAAAGTTGCGGCTGAAAGTAATTGAGGTAGACCGCCGAAAGAACAAGGCGGTACTATCCCAAAAAGCAGTACTGGAAGAAGAGTTTGCCGAAAGGCGTAAGGAAACTTGGGATTCCCTCGCCGAGGGCCAGATCCGCCACGGGGTAGTCAGGCGCCTGACTAATTTTGGAGCTTTCATAGACATAGGGGCAGTCGATGGTTTGCTTCACGTATCGGAAATGTCTTGGGGAAGAGTTGAGCATCCTTCCGACCTTCTCCATGAGGGTCAGGAGGTTGATGTAAAAGTTCTCGAGGTTGACCGCGAACGAGGAAGAATATCTCTGGGAATGAAATATTTGCAACCAAACCCCTGGGATACTGCTGAAGAACGTTACCCCGTAGGATCGATTGTAAACGGAAAGGTATTGCGTACAGCCTCCTTTGGGGCTTTTGTGGAAGTTGAGCCGGGGATTGAAGGTCTAGTGCATATTTCTCAGTTGGCGGACTTTCATGTGGCTAAAACCGAAGATGTAGTCTCGGTAGGCGATGTCGTTTCCGTTAAGGTTCTGAGCGTAGACTCTAAGGCGCAAAGAATGAGCCTGAGCCTCCGGGAAGCCGGTAGAGCCTTGCCAGAAAAGGCTACAGAGGAACGTGAAGCTGCGATGAATACTCCCGCCAACCACAATACCAATGAGGGCGGGGTTAGATTGGGAGAGCTTTTTGGCGACTTATTTGAACAAAACAGCGGGCATTGACTGGGCGCATAGGCAGCTCCTAGGCCGGGTACTCTACAGGTAAGGGGTACCCGGCTTACTTATTTTAGGAGGCCAAACCATGTTCGGAATGCCCGTAGGGGCAGCTACGCTTATTGCCATATCAATTTTGATTTACCTCGGTTTAGCCCATAGGGTTCTAGATCGTATGCGCTTAACCGACCGACAGGCTTTGTGGGTATTGGGATTAATGGCGATTGGCAGTTTCATCAATCTCCCTCTTGGCTTCAGGAATCTTCGCATGGAAATCAACCTAGGAGGGGCAATTATACCTGTTGGAGTAGCTGTCTTTCTCGTGGCCACTGCTGGCAGTCGCTGGGAAGCAGCACGTGCTCTCGTGGCTACAGCAGGAACAAGTGTTGGTCTGTGGGTATTGAACCGGTACGTCCTTTTGCCTGACCCTTGGCACGGCGCGATAGCGGGGATTGATCCGGTGCTGGCTGACCCGATAATTGCCGGCGTAGTAGCTTTCCTATTGGGGCGTTCTCGGAGAGCTGCGTTCGTTGCCGCCACCATCGGCGTCCTTTTGCTGGACATATTTAATCTGGGTTGGCTTTTGCGCTCTGGATTGCCTGGGGTAGTTGCCATAGGTGGAGCTGGAGCATTTGATGCCATAGTAATTGCTGGTGTCATTTCTGTCTTGTTGGCTGAGACTGCTGGAGAACTAAGGGAGAGACTCCAAAGAGGAAATTGGGCACGTTACGAGCGCCTTCCCTTAAACGTACCTTCAAAAAAACCAACTACTAGTACCCATAACAACCCTAGCCTTAACAGCAAACCTATAAGACGGGGGTAAGTAGGAGTGGCCAAAACTTACCTTGCTTTAACAATTGGACTTCTTGCCTTTGGCGTTGGGTTGTTTAACTTTCAGGACCTAGGCCTTTGGACAGTTGGTCGCTACGAATCTGAACGTTCCGAGGGCTATTTTACAGTTATAGGTCCAGACGGAGAAGTGCTTGATAAAACTGCTAGGTACGTATATGCTGGGGACGAGCTGATAGCTGAGAACAACTATAGGTACCGCATTAAAAGAATAACTGGAGACGTAGCTCAATGCGAGCTAGTTGGCTACGAGGAACAGCTGACGCCAAGCCTGGCCGCTGCCAATACCCCGGTTGGAGGGCAGTCTCGCAAATTAGTGGCCATATATCACACTCATAGCGACGAGTCCTATGTTCCTACTGATGGCAGCGAAAGTATACCTGCTGACGGTGGTATCATTAAGGTAGGCGATGTTCTTGCCCAGACCTTAATGAGCCAAGGTATCAAGGTGGCTCACGATACTAGGCCTCATGAACCACACGATTCCGACGCCTACAGGCGCTCAAGGCGTACAGCCTTTCAACTATTGACCCAAGGACCTTCGGCTCTTATTGACGTTCACCGAGATGGGGTACCGGATGCAGAGTTTTACCGTACTAACATACGAGGCCAAGCGGCAACAAAAATCCGGCTGGTGGTGGGACGGCAAAATCAAAACATGGAGGCCAATTTGGCCTTTGCCAAACAGATCAAGGCTTACATGGATGAGCGATACCCAGGATTAATCCGCGGTATCTTTTTGGGGCAGGGCAGTTACAACCAGGATTTATCTCCTCGTTCTATCCTTATCGAGGTGGGAACCTATACCAACAGCCGCGACAGGGCACAAACTGGCGCCGCCTTCTTCGGGGAAGCTTTGGCAGCTGTTCTGGGAGCTGGCCCGGCTACAACTAGAGCATTACCCCAGCTACAGTCAGCACAGAGTAGGAGCGATTGGGGTAGTGTGATAGCTATCATCGCCGCTCTTATTGTGGGAAGCCTAGCTTTCTTGCTGGTCAGCACTGGAAGCTGGCGCCTAGGGTGGCAAAAGCTGCGCCAGTTCTTTTCCGTAGAGTGGGCAAATTTAATGGCGGTTAGCCGTAAACCGTTGCCTAAACCTCACCTCATTTGCAAGCCAATTGCCAGCGGACGACATTATTATCCGAAGCCAAAACCCGCGAAAGATGCAAAAAACCAAGTCAACCAACGGCTGATTCTTGACCCTAAAAACCATCGCAAATAGCTCGTTCACGCCTGAGGCTCTTGGCGCTTTCAACCCTCCTGGTGTATTCCTTTGATAAAAAAGTTATTGATACATTGATATAATGTCAGTGGGTATACCTCGATGTGCAGGTCGGAGCGAGGGGAAGGCATGAAGCAGCCGGTTGTCGCAATTGTGGGTCGTCCAAACGTAGGCAAGTCCACCATACTAAATCGTCTGGCAGGAAAAAGACTAGCTCTGGTTAACGATGAACCCGGAGTCACCAGAGACCGCATCTATCACAGCATTGAGCACAAAGGGTTTAGATTTACCCTAGTTGATACCGGGGGTTTGGATTTAGCCCCGTCGGATGATCCTCTAAGAACGCTGGTAGAAGAACAGAGTAGAAAGGCCGTAGAAGAAGCCGATCTAATTCTACTGGTGGTAGAAGGCACGCACGGACCGACCCTTGGTGATTGGCGATTGGCCGAGGAACTACGTAGTTCAAACAAGCCAGTCCTGGTCGTTGTCAACAAGCTCGATAGCGTTGATGATTTTCACTTGGCTTATGATTTCTATCAGCTGGGGTTGGGGGAGCCTATTCCTGTATCTGGATTGTACGGATTGAATGTCGGGTATCTTTGCGACAAATTGGTGGACTGCTTAAAGCAAAACCAGGGAGAAGAGGAAGGGGGTATAGCGAGGGAGGAAGCTGTCAAAGTTGCTTTAATTGGCCGACCCAATGTCGGCAAATCTTCCCTCTTTAATCGGCTTGTAGGTGAAGAACGGGCGATAGTCAGCGATCTTCCTGGCACAACCAGAGATGCTATTGATACTCTAGTCAGAGTGAATGACAAGACCTACCGTTTTGTTGATACGGCAGGTATTCGCAGGAAAACCCGAGTAAGACCTGGTTTAGAACAATATAGTTCCATGCGCTCATTTACCTCCATTAAGCGTTCGGATGTAGTAGTCATGGTTGCTGATGCCCAGGAAGGCATAACTAGCCAAGACAATCGGTTGATCAACTACATCGCCCAACGTGCTGGTAAAGGGATAGTGTTGGCTGCAAACAAATGCGATTTGCTGGATCCCCAGGTAGTTAAAACCTTTCCCCCTTCTCTGTTACGCTTTATTCCCATAATCCTAACCTCGGCACGGACCGGTTTCGGCATCGCTAGCATCCTTAAAAACGTGGACATGGTATATTCCCAGTGGCGCAAATCTATACCTACGCCAGCACTGAATTCTGTCCTTCGGGAAGCTGTATCTCGCAAAGCCTTACCCCTTTACCGAGGAAAGAAGGTCCGGCTACTGTATGCGTCTCAGGTCGGTACATCGCCACCCCGGTTTTTGTTTTTTGCCAATTACCCACAGGGAATCCCACTTGCCTACCGTCGTTACTTGGAAAATCAGTTGCGTAAGGAATTTGGGTTTATAGGTAGTCCCATTTGGTTTGAATTTCGGGCCCAAAGTTAGCCAGTTGTGGTAACCTATGCGTTAGAAAGGATGAAACCATGAGCTGGTCATTGTGTTTAATCTTCAGTTACATACTTGGTGCCGTTCCATTTGGCTATCTAGTCGGCCGTTACCTGGGAACTGACATTCGCAAATTTGGTAGTGGCAACATAGGCACCACCAACGCTTTTCGAGTTCTGGGCGCGGGTCCAGGGTTGGTTGTCCTTTTCGGCGATGTGGCTAAAGGGGTTATTCCTGTCTTACTGGGGAGCCGGGTAGGTGGACCAACCTTAGCGGTTTTAGCCGGGATCCTAGCAGTTATTGGGCACAACTGGCCCATCTTTTTGAAGTTCCGAGGTGGAAGGGGAGTGGCGACAGGGGCAGGAATGTTGATTGCTCTGGCTCCGCTTGTTACCCTGATCTGCTTTTCAGTATGGATTGTGGTCGTATTGACAACTAGGTACGTTTCTCTTGGATCTATTGTTGCTGCCTGCAGTGCTCCCATCGTAATGTTATTGCTGCACCAGCCTTGGCAGTTTGTTCTGGTAACAATACTACTGGCTTTAGTCATAGTTTGGCGTCACCGGCCAAACCTAAAGAGGCTGTTGGCAGGAACTGAGTATAAGTTAGGGGATCGGGTCGGGAAAAGCAACTAGCGAGAGGGGAAGCCATGCAAAGGTCGATTGCTGTTCTGGGGGCAGGGGGATGGGGAACGGCGCTTGCGCTTCTGTTAGCTGAGAAGAAGTACAAGGTGACGTTGTGGGCGCGCCGGCCAAGCTTTGCGGATAGACTCGCGTCTGTACGTGAAAATCAGGACTACTTGCCTGGTATCCGTTTGCCCAACAGCATTCAAATAACTAGTGATCTAGAACGTGCCGTTTACGGCTGCGATGTATTAATCCTGGCAGTTCCTTCCATGGGAGTTCGCTCCATAGCTCGGCGAATTAGCACCTTAGTTCACAGAAACCAAATCATAGTAAATGCTGCTAAAGGATTGGAACCAGATAGCCTATGCCGGCTGAGCCAGGTCATTGCGGCAGAGTTAGGCTCAGCATATGAGGATCGTATTGTTGCCTTATCCGGCCCTACCCATGCAGAAGAAGTCTCTCGACACATGTTCACTGCTGCTGTGGTTAGCGGAACAGGCTGGTCCTCGGTTGAACTAGCCCAAGATGTGCTTATGGCCCCCTTTTTCCGGATATATACGAATCCCGATTTAACTGGAGTAGAAGTTGCCGGAGCCCTAAAAAACGTCATCGCCCTAGGTGCCGGGATATTGGAAGGCTTGGGATTGGGTGACAATAGTAAGGCAGCCTTGATAACTAGGGGTTTAGCAGAAATGGCTAGGTTAGGTGTAGCCTTAGGCGCCAATCCTGCAACATTTGCCGGGCTAGCAGGCTTGGGAGATTTGGTAGCGACTTGCACTAGCCCGCATAGCCGTAACCGACGAGCCGGGATAGCTTTGGGGCAAGGAAAACCATTACAGGCGATACTGGATGCGAGCCCTATGGTTATTGAGGGCATTCCCGCTACCTCGGCAGCTTGGAAAATGGCTCAAGAGTACGGTGTCGATATGCCTATCACTGAACAGGTCCACAGGATCATTTTTGAAAACCAGAAGCCCGAACGCAGTTTGGCCTTACTCATGGGCAGACCCAAAAAAGGTGAGTTTTTCTAGCCTGGATGCGCTTTAGAGTAATAATGCCGGTATGCTTTCATATAAATATATTGCTAATCTAACCCGACTGAAACCAAGCTATACGGGGTAATTCACTCACGGCAAGGAGAGAGGAGGGAAGTCGAGATCAATGGAACCGTATGATATTTTTCAGGATATCGCTGAACGTACCGGTGGCGACATTTACTTAGGTGTAGTTGGGCCGGTACGTTCAGGAAAGTCAACTTTCATTCGGCGCTTTATGGAGTTACTAGTAATACCCAATATAGAAAACCCGCACGAGCGCGATAGGGCTAAAGATGAACTACCTCAAGGCGGAGCTGGGCGAACCATTATGACCACCGAGCCTAAGTTCATACCTAATGAAGCTGTAGAGATCGTGGTTAAGGAAGGCCTGAAAATGCGCGTGCGAGTGGTGGATTGCGTCGGTTACTCGGTAGAAGGAGCAACTGGGTATGCGGACGAACTTGGTCCCCGGATGGTTCGGACACCGTGGTTTGAAAATGAAATCCCTTTTCAGGAAGCAGCTGAGATTGGCACCAGAAAAGTAATAGCTGATCATTCCACCATTGGAATTGTAGTGACTACCGATGGAAGCATCACCGAAATACCTCGCGAAAATTATGTGGATGCAGAAGAAAGGGTGGTCTGGGAACTCAAAGAGCTACAAAAACCGTTTGTCGTCCTATTAAACTCCGCTCATCCTTTCCATGAAGATACCATGCAACTTGGCCAGGAACTGGAAGTCAAATATAATGTACCGGTCTTGGCGGTTAATTGTGCCCAGATGGACGAGGATGATTTCCTAAATGTCCTGGAAGAGGTTTTGTATGAGTTTCCGGTAACTGAAGTGAATGTTGAATTTCCTAAGTGGGTAGAGGAGTTGCCTGCTGATCATTGGTTAAGGTCTCGCTGTGAAAATGCAGTGAGTGAGGCTGTCCAAGAAGTAAGACGCCTCAGAGAAATAGACCACGTTGTTTCCAGCTTGTCTGCCCATGATTTCGTTGATAAGGTTGCCTTACGAGAAATGAAGCTTGGCAGCGGTTCAGCCACTATCGACATGAGCATCCAGGAAAAATTGTACTATGAAGCAATCAAAGATGTGAGCGGCTTCTTAGTAGAGGGGCAGCATGATATCGTACGCCTCCTAAGAGACCTTAGCGAGGTCAAACGGGAATATGATAAGGTAGCGTATGGGTTGCAAGAAGTGAAAGCCACAGGGTATGGGATGGTATCACCAGCTTTAGATGAAATTGAATTGGAAGAACCGGAATTAATTCGGCAAGGTAGCCGCTTCGGGGTTCGATTGAAGGCCAGTGCACCTTCATATCACTTCATTAAAGCCAATATCGCTACCGAGATCACGCCTATCATTGGCACCGAAAAGCAGTGCGAAGAATTGGTGCAGTATATGCTGGATGAGTTTGAAGAAAACCCCCAAAAAATCTGGAACACGAACATATTCGGCAAACCCCTTCACGACCTCATCAGGGAGGGTATTCAGGGCAAGCTCTACAGAATGCCAGAACACGCGCAAGTAAAGCTCCAGGAGACCCTGCAACGTATAGTAAATGAGGGAAGTGGGGGATTGATCTGTATAATTATCTAAGAGAGACCTGGTTCATAGCCCTGGGCTACTAGCATTTACCTGCCATTTCCCCTTTATCATAGGGGATTTTTTTTGATACAGTGAAGGATAAGGGTATTAATAGTCGAATAGCATACGGATGGCTGAACAAGGAGGTCTACGTATTGGCTAAAGAAACAATTTATATTGGCCTTTTAGGCTTTGGCACCGTAGGTTCAGGGGTTTTTCAGTTACTGCAGGACAACAGTGAAATCATAGCCATGAAGGTGGGCCGGAGGATAGAGGTCAAACGCATCCTAGTAAGCACTTTGGAGAAACCCCGTCCTGCTTCAAGTGCCTTCTCCATTCTGACTACTGACCCGGCAAATATTCTTGAGGACCCGTCTATTGATGTTGTGGTAGAAGTAATGGGTGGCATAACCCCTTCCAAGGAATACATCCTGGCTGCCCTCAAGGCGGGAAAAACTGTGGTGACAGCCAATAAGGATATAATGGCTAGTTATGGCAAGGAGCTATTTGATGCTTCGCAGCTCCATGGGGCTGACATCCTATTTGAAGCTAGCGTCGGTGGCGGCATACCAATCATTCATGCTTTAAAAGAGAGCCTAGCTGGTAATCGCATTAAGTCTATTATGGGGATAGTAAACGGAACTACTAACTATATCCTTACCCAAATGAGCCGAGAGGGAAAAGATTATGGACAAGCCCTCAAAGAAGCTCAAAAATTAGGATATGCTGAGAGCAATCCCGAGGCTGATGTAGAGGGACGCGATGCGGCTAGAAAGTTGGCCATCCTGGCTTCTATTGGCTTTTCATCCAGGGTAACTTACGAACAGGTATATGCTGAGGGTATCACTCGAGTTACTCCGGAAGATATCGCCTATGCTCATGAATTGGGGTATACCATCAAGCTGTTGGCGATTGCTAGGGAAGTAGAGGGTGAAATTGAGGCTAGGGTGCACCCTGTACTTATTCCCGTAAACCATCCGCTAGCCAGTATAAATGATGAGTACAACGCCATTTTTGTTGAAGGTGATGCCGTGGGACCGGCTATGTTTTATGGAAAAGGAGCGGGTCGGTTTCCTACTGCTAGCGCAGTGGTTGGGGATATCATCATGGCAGCTAGAGACATAGTTCATGGAGTCAAGGGACGGATAAGCTGCACCTGCTTTAACAATAAACGGGTCAAGGCAATCGAAGAAATTGAGACCAAATACTATCTACGTTTGACGGTCACAGATCAGCCAGGGGTACTAGCGGGTATTGCTGGGGTATTTGGTAACCAAAAAGTGAGCCTAGCTTCGGTGATTCAAAAGCGAACCCGGGGTAGTCTGGCGGAAATCGTCCTGGTAACGCATAAAGTATGCGAGGCCAACATTAGAGAGGCTCTCAGGGTGATCGAGAAGCTTCCCACAATTAGCTCTATCGACAACGTAATAAGAGTTGAGGAAGGAGAAAACGCATGAATTGGCCAGGAGTCCTTACAGCCTTTCGCGAATACTTGCCAATTACTGATTCTACCCCTCTTATCACCCTTAAAGAAGGCGGTACGCCACTGATAAAATCAGAAGCCTTGTCTAAAGAAGTAGGATGCAATGTTTACTTAAAGTTTGAGGGTATGAATCCAACTGGGTCTTTTAAGGATAGGGGCATGGTAATGGCAGTGGCCAAAGCCCTAGAAAGTGGTTCCAAAGCCATAATGTGTGCTTCGACTGGCAATACTGCCGCTGCCGCTGCCGCTTATGGAGCCCTGTGCAATTTGAAGTGCACTGTTCTCATTCCTGAGGGTAAAATTGCTATGGGTAAATTGGCTCAAGCTTTAATCTACGGGGCTCAGGTGGTTGCTGTCCAGGGCAACTTTGATGATGCCCTCAAACTGGTTAAAGATGTTACCTCTAATTATCCAATTACCTTAGTGAATTCCCTTAACCCCTATCGACTAGAAGGTCAAAAAACAGCAGCTTTCGAGGTTTGTGACCAGTTAGGCGGCTGTCCTGATTATCTGGCGTTGCCGGTTGGCAACGCGGGCAACATAACTGCTTATTGGAAAGGGTTCAAAGAGTATTTTTCTGTCAAGAAAACGGCGGCAAAACCAAAGATGCTGGGCTTTCAAGCAGAGGGCGCAGCTCCTATCGTATTGGGACACCCGATTGAGAGTCCACAGACAGTTGCTACCGCGATTCGCATTGGTAACCCGGCTAGCTGGGCTGGGGCTGTTAATGCAGCTCAAGAATCGGGCGGCTTCATTGATACCGTTTCCGATGCTGAAATTCTTGCTGCCCAGCGCAAATTAGCTTCCACTAGTGGGGTTTTTTGCGAACCGGCCTCGGCTGCTCCGGTCGCAGGTATACTTAAACATGCCGCCAAAGGGCTCTTCAGCCGCCTAGACAACGTAGTCTGTGTTCTTACTGGCCACGGCCTCAAGGATCCTGACACTGCTATCTCCATGGCGCGCGAGCCTATTGTGATCCCTGCCTCCAAGGAAGCAGTGCTGGATGTTGTCTTTAGCTAGGCTTGAGAGCTTGACAAGGAGGAACTAATTTGGCCATTAGGGTATGGACGCCAGCAACTACTGCTAACCTAGGCCCCGGCTTCGATTGTCTGGGCATGGCAGTAAATCTATACAATGAGCTGGAAATGGAGCTCACCGATAAATCAGTGGAGATTGAGGTTGAGGGAGAAGGCGAGGAGGATATACCGAGAGACCAGAGCAATTTAGTTTACCAAGCAGCAGCAGCAGTGTTTAGGGAATGCGGCTTACACGGGTTTGGGTTACGGATATCGCAAAAAAACCGGATACCAATGGCCAGGGGTATGGGCTCCAGTGCGGCTGCCATCGTAGGAGGGATGGTAGGGGCAAATTTCTTAGCAGGGAAGAAATTATCTCATGAAAAGATAGCACATCTCGCTACTGCGATGGAGGGGCATCCAGATAATGTGCTTCCTTGCCTATATGGTGGAGTAATAATAATAGCTCGTCAATCGTGGTCAAACGAGATTGGTTCGTTGACATACCGAAAAGTAAGCGCTCCACCTGTGAGCCTGATATTTGCTGTGCCCGAGTTTGAACTACAGACGAATAAGGCAAGAGCAGTAATTCCAGAGGCATGGCCTCGGGATGACGTTGTGTCTAATCTTGGCTGGCTTGGTTTACTGATCCTCGGTTTCGTTAACGATGACTTGGAATTGGTAGCTAAGGGCTTAAAGGACCAGCTACACCAACGTTACCGCGGAACAATCATCCCAGGCTTGTTCGAAGTTTTCAAGGCTGCAAGTGAGCACAAGGCCTTGGGGGCGGTTCTCAGTGGCGCTGGCCCTTCGGTAGTAGCGTTAGTTCCTGCGGATTATTTCCAGGGCGAGATCAGTGCGCAAATTGGGAGGGCAATGCAGGCAGCCTTTGCCAGGCATGGCATTGGTAGCAAGATTATTGAGCTTCTTCCTAGCAACGTAGGTGCAATTGTAAAGAGGGTGGAGGATTAATGGGCATCGTTGTTCAAAAGTATGGTGGCAGTTCGGTTGCCAATAGCGATCGGTTGAGGCACGTAGCCCATCGCATCATCAACTACTACAAAATGGGACACCAGGTAGTCGCTGTGGTATCTGCTCGGGGAGATACTACTGACGAACTAATAGCCTTGGCCCAAGAAGTCGCGTCTGACCCACCGCCACGGGAAATGGACATGCTCTTGGCCACAGGGGAGCAAGTATCAATTGCTTTATTGGCCATGACGATTCACTCCATGGGATATCCGGCCATATCTCTGACAGGTGCCCAGGTGGGCATTCGGACCGATGATATGCATACCAAGGCGAAGATTCTTGAAGTCGCTTGCTCGCGCTTACTGGAAGAGCTGAAGCAGAATAAGATTGTAATTGTAGCTGGGTTTCAAGGGGTAACAGATGAGAACGAGATTACTACTTTAGGTAGAGGTGGGTCAGATGCAACTGCTGTAGCTATTGCTGCAGCGCTCAAAGCTGATGTCTGCGAGATCTATACCGATGTTGAAGGGGTGTTTACCGCCGATCCACGCTTGGTACCATCGGCGCGAAAGCTAAACAAAGTATCTTATGATGAAATGTTGGAGTTGGCTAGCCTTGGCGCTGTAGTATTGCAACCTCGCTCGGTAGAGCTGGCCAAGCTGCACCAAGTACGGCTGTGTGTTCGGTCTAGCTTTAACGACAATACTGGAACCTGGATAGAGGAGAATCCGGACATGGAAAGAGACAATGTGGTAACTGGAATCGCCCAAGATATGAATATTGCGGAGCTCGCCATTTTTGATGTTCCTGACCGCCCAGGTATAGCTTATAAGCTTTTCTCGGCTTTAGCTAATGCCGGCATAAACGTGGATATGATTATTCAAAGCACCATGAGAGATGATTATAATGACATCTCCTTTACAATTTGCAAGGATGATCTCAAGCAAGCCCTCAAGGTGTTGGAAGTAGTAACTAAAGAACTGGGGGCGTCTGGATTCACATACGATGATCAGGTGGCCAAGGTAAGCATTGTTGGTGCTGGTATGATCACCAACCCTGGTGTTGCAGCCAAAATGTTTGAAGCTTTGGCGGAAAAAAACATTAACATCCAAATGATAAGCACTTCTGAAATCAAGGTGTCTTGTGTGGTAAAACTCCAGGACGCAGAGCTAGCAGTGCAGGCTTTGCATGAGAAATTTGGGCTAGCTGGTTAGTCTGCGCTGACGCCTGGCAAAGTCCTTGACTCGTAAGTACTGGCAATATATAATGGCGGTGTCGGGGCGTAGCGCAGCTTGGTAGCGCACCACCTTGGGGTGGTGGGGGTCGGGAGTTCAAATCTCCCCGCTCCGACCATATATATAAAGAAAGCCGCTGATGCGGCTTTTTGCTTATGGATAGAAAACTCAACGTTGAGGTATTAAAGGGTCATAACATTTTGTACGCTGAAAAAGGGGGATTGCCGATCTAGGAAAAAACGAGGGTAGGTTCATCATGGTCAATAATACATAGGGAGGTTATGAACTAGTGATAATTGGATTATCTGTGATTTTAGTCTTGGTACTAGTCTTGCCTTTTGTGGTTAAGCAAGTAGAGCATAACCTCGAGCCATTTCTTTTCTTAATGGGTATAGCTGCTACCATAGTATCGGGCGTACTAAGTACTCATTTAGCAGCCGAAATTCTGCAAAACCACTTGATGTATATGATCACCGGTGCTGTGCTTATCGCTGGTCTACTATTTAAGGCTTTTCAAAAGCGCATTAAAAGTATAATTACTTCCGTCCTTAAGGTGATACCCCTTAGGGTTTTTGTTTTTTTATTAGTGGTGATACTCGGGCTTTTTTCCAGCATAATTACCGCCATTATAGCATCGCTGGTCCTCGTGGAGATTATTAATAATCTTCCTCTGGATAGGCGCAGCAAAATTAGCCTAGATGTGATTGCCTGTTTCGCCATTGGCCTTGGCGCTGCGCTGACGCCTGTGGGTGAGCCCCTATCTACCATTGTTGTCTCCAAGCTCCACGGCGATTTCTGGTTACTGATGCGGGAAGTAGGCGAGTTCATTATTCCCGGTGTAATCGTTTTTGGAGTTGTGGGAGCTTATCTTGTGGGCGGCCATGGGACAGGAGCAGTTTCGCTAACCGAGGAACAGGAAGAAGAAACCTATAGCGGGGTTATAATAAGAGCAATTAAAGTGTTTGTGTTTGTGATGGCCCTGGAATTATTGGGGGCAGGCTTTAAACCGTTAATTGATGCCTATGTGATTCACCTGGATAGCCGTATTCTCTACTGGATCAACATGATTTCTGCCATTCTCGATAACGCTACCTTGGCGGCAGCCGAAATCAGTCCTGCAATGACTAGTATGCAGGTAGAAGCTATTCTCGTGGGCTTATTGATTAGTGGCGGTATGCTAATACCAGGCAACATCCCCAATATTATTTCCGCTGGCAAACTAAAGATTACTAGCCGGGATTGGGCCCGACTCGGCGTGCCCATTGGCCTGATTACGCTCATTCTTTATTACTGCGTGATCTTCCTTTTGGTTCATAGAGCATAGTCTCCTGTTAGACACTAAGGTTGAAAGTACGGCTGAACTCGCGAGCTTCTTTAAGGCTCGCGAGTTTATGTTGACAAAGGGATGGACCGTGTTTAAAATGAGATTTGGTCTGCAGGCCGGTGAGGCTATACACGCTTTAAAAAGGGGGAATGATAATTGCGCGCGTTGGGAAGACATATTTTGGCGGAGATTTATGGATGCAGCTTTGACGCACTAAACGACGTAAAAAAGGTTGAACAAGCAATGGTCAACGCAGCATTAGCAGCTGGCGCCGAAATTCGCGAAGTTGTATTCCATGAATTCAGCCCCCAGGGCGTGAGCGGTGTGGTAGTAATATCAGAATCGCACTTAGCAATTCACACATGGCCAGAATTAGGGTATGCTGCAGTAGATGTTTTTACTTGTGGCGATAAGGTTAATCCATGGGATGCGTGCAATTACCTACTGTCGAAGTTCGAGGCAGAGCATGTTCATGCAACTGAGATAAAGCGTGGCATTATACGCGACTCGTTGGAGCAGGTAGCGGTGAACCAGTAGGGGGGATATTTATTTTACCTGCGACACGAAGAAGTGGGTCCTGGTCGTGAGCCCTGTTTCTCCTGGCAGAGAGATAGGGCTCATGGCTTTTGTTAGGCCGACAACAGGAATTCGGACCGGCAAAGAGAATATCTATGAACAGAGGCAAAAGAGAAAGGAGTCGTTGGGTGGTCAGTCTGCCTGTTGCCGGGCTGGAAAGAGAGCTTGCCCTCATAAACCAAAAATTAGATAAGTGCTTTCGCTTAAAATCGGGCCATGTCGGCGGTTTTATTTCTATAGAATGGGATAAATTTGATCGAGTTTTTTACCCTATGCTGGTATTGCTGTCAGCTAAATCCGTTGGTACTTTTGGGGCCAAAGTCTTGGAATTGGCAGCAGCTACCCAACTGATCGTACTGGCCAACAGACTACACCGTGATTTACCCGAAGAGCCAGGGCGCTCAGTATTAGTCGGAGATTATCTATATAGCTGTTTTAACCAGATCCTCTGCTCCTCTGGAAATATTGACCTTTTGGAGCCGCTTGCCGGACTAATCCAAGACTTAAGCAAGCTGTCCATAAGACAAATAGAAGAAAGGTTACCTTTGAACCTTAGAGATGCTCAGCAAGAAAGCCTTATTGCCGGTATGGCTTGTGGTATTGCTGCTGGACTTGGGCTTACTTCCCAAGAGGATGTCAAGAGACTCAAGTCTTATGGGGAAAATCTTGGCTACGCATGGGCATGGCGCAAAAGCGGCAAGGAAAATCTCCCGCCTGAGGTATGTGAGCGGCTTGAAAGAGCAGGGATGGCGGTCCAAGGGTTAACTCCTACCTCGGTACGGGAATGCATTGAAGCACGCCAGAACTTGATTGCATTGGCCCAATGGATAGCAAATGAGTTTTCCGTAAATAAGAGGTATATGGTAGGTTGATTTAGGGATAATGGCGGTGACTGGTTAGGAATTATAGAGGGAAGGGTGCTAAAGTGGAAAGGTTATGGGCACCGTGGCGATCACAATATGTAGAAAGCGCCGGGGACTCGACTGACTGTTTCTTATGTACCGAACCGCAGTCTAGCAGCGATATGGAAGCGCTTATTTTATGGCGGTCCCTAAGGACCTTTGTCATTTTAAACCGTTTTCCCTACAACAGCGGTCACTTACTTATTGCGCCTTATCGGCACGTAAAGGATTTTGAGCAACTTACCAATGAAGAATTGCTTGACCTAGGTCAGCAAGTACAAAGAATGGTCGTGGTGTTAAAAGAAGTCTTAAAACCCCAAGCCTTTAATATTGGCCTCAACCTTGGCGCCCCCGCGGGAGCAGGCTTGCCGGGCCATCTGCATGTTCATATAGTTCCGAGGTGGCAAGGAGATACTAATTTTATGCCTGTAACCGCGGATACCAAAGTGATTTCCGAAGGCCTACTTGACACCTGGAGCAAGCTGCGCAATTACATTGATCACCATCGCCAAGAGATTCGTGCCGACCTATGAACCAGTTTTTGATTTTTGGCGGAGCTTCGTCAGATCAGACAAGACAATTTTTTGCCTGTTAAAGGTGAGGATGCCCTCCCTTTTAAATTCAGTAAGGATTCTCGTCACAGTTTCCCTTGACACCCCAATACGGCTAGCTAGCTCTCTTTGGGTGACGGCAAGATTAATTACGGTGCCTTCGTCGGTTTTGGTTCCCAAATCATTCGCTAACTGCAGCAAAAGGGCAGCCATTCGGCTGTACGTATCCCGGTAAGCAAAAGTACTCAGTTCCACTTGGGCCATGCGCAATCGAGCAGACATCATCTTCAACATTTTGAGTGCAATTTGCGGATGTTGAATCAAAAGATGGCTCATATCAGCAGAGGGAATGACTCCAATCTCGCAATCTTCCATGGCTTCAGCAGTAGCCGGGAATGGCCCTTTGTCAAACAGCAGTACTTCGGCAAAAATATCTCCTTCGCGGAGGAAATGCAATATTCGCTCACGGCCATCTTCGGTACTTTTATATACTTTGACCCGCCCAGATTTTACAAAATATAACCCGTCGCCAGGTTCCCCCTCTAGGAAGATAATGTGGTGTTTTGTGTACTTGCGGTTAATTATGATGTGCTCTATTAGCTCCAAATCTTTTTGGCTTAGCCCAGAAAAAATAGGTAAGTTTTCCAGATAATGCAGGTTTTCTGCCATCGGTTGGGGCACCTCGTTTTAGCATTTTTTGTCGCAATATGATGATACCATTTCCAACTCTTAAGGATAAATTACCAAAAATGGTTTGTCCCTTTACGAATATCTGTTGTGAGGTGTCAGTCTAAGTGAAAAGGAAATACCTTATGGCTTGATAAAGGATGGAGGAAGAAAAGAGGTGAAAGCTAGGTAGAAGAGAATTAAACTCTAAAATGCTAGCTTGAGATATTAAAGGGTGGTTTGCTTTGGAGGATCAGAGCTGGCCTCTCGCAGCTTTCCTTAGGCGAGCCCAGAATGGTGACCAAGGAGCCTACGAAGAACTGTTGCGAAGGTACTTGCCATTTATTCTCGCGGCGGTTGCCGATGTAGTCAACCGCCAGATCTCCGTGAAGGACGATGAGGCTAGCGCTGGGATACTGGCTTTTTCTGAGGCTATAAAGGCCTATCATGCCGGCAAAGGCAGGTTCCTACCCTTTGCTCGTACCGTGATTAGGAGACGCGTCTATGATTATCTTCGCAGACAGGCTAAGTTCGTGGCGGAGGTACCGTGTAGTCACCTCGATAGCCTCTCCTGTACCCAGATTCGGGAGCAAGCGGGTGAAGGGAGTTCATTTGCCAATTCAAGAGGTATAAGTGCATACGAAAAGGAGCTAGAGGCATTTGAGATACGGGAAGAAATTGCCTGTTTAAGCCAGGAAATGAGGGATTTGGGTATAACCTTTGCCGATGTGGCAGATTCATCCCCGCGGCAGGAGGAGACAAAGAAATTAGCTGTTAAAGCAGCTACCTGCATTAGTAAAAATGCCCAGCTTCTCAAATACATAAGGACTCGTAAAAAATTGCCCCTTAAGGAAATTGCTGAAGATCTGTTGAGGGATCAGAACCACAGCAGTCTTTCTAGCTTTCGAATTAGAAAGACCTTAGAAAGACATCGCGCCTATATCCTGGCAGTAGCACTCATTCTAGCCGGCGATTACATCCGGCTGAAAGCGTATGCCCGGTGGTGATGGTAGTGAGGGAAGATCATAGCAGGAGCGACCAGGAACGGGGTATACTCTTGGAACGTAAGGGCAACACAGGAGTAATTCTCTGCCCAGACGGAAGTTTTCGGCGGGTTAAAGTTGTTGGTCCATGCCCAATAGGAACTGAAGGCGATTTTGAAGCAACAAATGAACCTTCCGGTCACCTGTGGCGGCAACGACTACATCGACGAAGGTGGCTGGTATGTTCTCTCGGAGCAGCTTGTTTGCTTGTGGTTTTAGCTACAAGCTGGTTGAGACACGGCCCCTTAACCCAGGTTCCAAGCATCAATCCTGTTGCCACAGTAATTGCCTATGCTACGGTTGATATAAATCCTAGTTTGGAGTTTGGTATAGACGTTGCTGGCCGAGTCCAAAGCGCTAGGGGGTTGGACCGAGACGGGTCTTTGCTTCTTGAGAGCATAGAATACCGTGACCAGGATTTGGTAGCCGTTACTACTAAAGTACTTGAGCAAGCTGCAGCTAAAGGGTATTTACCACGGACCCGGAAAGGTTTAGTCTTAGTAACTGTTTCTCCCTGCTCGCAAGACGCAAGTGTTCTCAAATTGCTGGACCCTAAAGTCCTCATGTTAAAGGAGGCCGTACGAGCTACCACTATCCGTCTAGGTTTGCAAGCGGAAGTAGGAGTGGTATATCTAGGCAGCAAGGCTGGCCCAAAACTTCGGGATAAAGCCAATGAGCTGCGTTCCTCTCCTGGCCGGGTAGCTTTTATCCTACAGCTGGAGGCAGAAGGGAAAGCTGTTCGTGTCAATAAGTCAGCTACCAAACCTATTGAAAAAATTGCCCAAGAAGCGGGAGCTCAGATTGGGCAAACGGTGAGGATGATGGAGGCAAGAAGCGGAGAGGAGTGGGAGCAGTTACTAGTCCAGCTGGCGCCCAAGGAAACAGATGAGAGAGTGCCGGAACCTCAAAAAGAGAGAATTCAGTCTCCGGAGCCAAAGAAACACCTTGATACCCTTTTCCACGGGAACGATCAGGGCCAAAACGAGGAAAGAGCCTTGGAAGATCGTGATAGTACAGCCAATAAAAAGAAAAGTAACCAAGAAAGGAAAGAAAACGCAAGGGCTTCAACCCAAAAGAAATAAGGCATTTACGAAAGAACATGTCAGTGTGTAGCCTGGGGAGTATACCGGGCTTTTTATTTTCTTTGCCCTTTCCGGAGAAGGAATTAGAATAAGAAAACCGAACCTTAATCAAGGTAAATCTAACGTTATTTTTACCTTCAACCAACAAAACGTGGGGATGGGAAGTTGGAGTGAAAGTCGTTATATTGGCCGCTGGATTAGGAAAACGTTTGGGTAGCTTGACTGCCACCTTGCCCAAAGCTCTTCTTCCAGTTGCTGGACGTCCGATCTTAGACTGGCAACTGAGTTCGCTGAACCGCCTTGGAATACCAGCTCGTGACATTATAGTGGTAGGTGGCCACCAGATTGAAGCTTTACAGTCGACTTTGCCTTCCGAAGTCGTACTAATATTTAACCCAGACTACGCTACTTCTAACAACATTGTTTCGTTGTATGCTGCACGAAAGCAAATAACCAACCAGGATTTTATACTTTTCAATTCGGATACTCTAGCACATCATCGCATAATAGAGCTGGTTTTTAAAGCCAATTCATTACCGACGGTAGTGATAGACAAATCTAAACCTTTGGTCGGAGAAGAAATGAGGGTTCGGGTAGTAGGAGACCAGGTACTGGGGTTTGGTAAGCACCTAACCAATGCCCAGGGAGAATATATAGGCATTGCTCGCTTTGATGCCTGGTCTTCGGCGTTACTGTTTAAGGAAATTGACGACATGGTTTGCCACGGGCTAACTGGGGAATGGTATGAAGCCGCCTTTGACCGCTTGTGCCGCCGCATCCCGGTATACGCCACTTACACCCAAGGTTGGCCCTGGATTGAGATCGACGATGCCAACGATCTCGAGCGGGCCAAGTCAATGTGGGTACCTGTGGCGATGGAACTATGATCACACGTGTTATAGATTTGCCTGTATTTTTCCGGGTAGGACAAGGACTCCTTGAACAGGTTGGCTCCATCATTACCGAGGAGCACTTTGTTTTCCACCGTGTGCTTATAATCTCGGGCCCAGGGAGTACCAGCGCGGTTGCTCAGCTTGTGCTAGAAAGCCTAACTAAGGCCAATGCGTGCGTAGTCGGCTTACTGTCCGTAGAAGATAACTCGATAGAAACAGTAAACTCAATAAAGAAAAGAATTACTGACCTCGGCTCAGATCTCTTGGTAGGGGTTGGCGGGGGCAAGGTTTTGGACACGGGAAAGCTTGCTGCTTACGAAAAGAGGATCCCTTTTTTAGCTTTACCAACTGCCCTCTCCAATGATGGCATTGCTTCTCCAATTTCGGTCATCAAATTCCCCCAAGGTGTGCAGAGTATTGGCAGCCGGATTCCTTTAGGTATAATCGTAGATACTGAAATAGTTAGCCGGGCACCGGTTAGGCTAACATCAGCTGGGGTGGGGGATCTTTTGTCAAATCTATCAGCTAGCGAGGATTGGCGCCTGGCGGCTAGGCATGGTAGAGACAAGGTTGATACCTTTGCGGATATGCTAGCTCGTAGTGCTTCTGAGAGGTTTCTATATTTAACGGAAGTGCGTGATGGGGGTCAACGAGGAAGTGCTGAGTTTATAACTGCGTTGGCCGAGGGCTTGATTGCCAGTGGATTAGCTATGGCCATCGCGGGCACAAGCAGGCCCTGTAGTGGAGCTGAGCACCTAATTAGCCACGCTCTTGACCAGTTGCTGCCTAAGCCTTTCCCGCATGGGGTGCAAGTAGCAATTGCGACTCTTTGGGTTAATTGCCTACGGGGCAATGATTGGCAAACGTTGCGTAAGGTTTTCAAAGACCTGGGGATGGCCACAACCCCAGAGGAACTGGGTATAACCCAAGAACAATTTTTTCAAGCAATAATAGATGCGCCCCACACTCGGCCCGGGCGATTTACTATTTTGGACTTACACAAGGACAAAAGAGAGTGGTTGAAAGTCTATGAAAAAGTATACTGCCAGTGAAGTTCGTCGCGCGTCCAAGCAACGAGATTCTTGGTGGACGGTACTAGTTGTGGACCGTATCGCTATCCCCCTAGCCGCTTGGGTTGCCAGTTATACTAACATCCATCCTACTACAATTACTTTGCTTTCCATTGGTGCAGGTCTAACTTCGGCTTGGTATTTTTACAGTTATGATGGCACTTACTTCCGTCTCGCCATGGGGGCTGTCTTATATGAGCTATGCTTCCTACTTGATTGTATTGATGGTAAATTAGCCCGCCTAACTCATCGCGGATCCAAGTTGGGTGGTGTCCTTGATGCTGTTGGTGACGTATTCATATTTTCGCTGAACCTATGGGCGCTGGCTTTTGGGTATCGGCAAGTAGGGCTTGGCCGGATGGACACCTATGTGATTGGGTTTTGGATACTATTCCTATTTTTCTTTCAGTTCCACATCAGGGTGCAGGTCTTTCGAATGCCGCTTATGGCCGAAGGGGGAAATAACCAGGTGGGTCCAACCAGTACTTACCTGACAGGGTGGGCCAAGGTACTTAGCTTCTTGGATCGCCACAGGCTATCGTACTCACCGGTGAGCTTTGTTGAGATGGCTACGGCAGCGCTATTTCTGGGGCCATTAAGCGGTTATGTCTTGGAAGGATTGGTGGCTTGTGTTATTTTAGGTGTGGTAGCAGTCATATTCGCCATTCTTTCCATTGCGCTGCAAAAAGAATTTTGAGCACAGGAGGAAGTAAGGTGCAGGTCGATTACAGCCTAGCCGGAAGAACAGCTATAGTTACAGGTGCAAGTCGTGGCATAGGCAGGGCTACAGCCATTGCCTTAGCCGAAGCGGGAGCCAATCTCGTACTAATCGCTCGAAACGATAAACTATGCCAAGAAGTGGCTGA
Organism: Clostridia bacterium; assembly: GCA_014360065.1. Lineage (NCBI taxonomy): Bacteria > Bacillati > Bacillota > Clostridia > Clostridia bacterium. The sequence goes on from JACIYF010000013.1 coordinate 30,587, forward strand.
GACTATCCAAGGGTTTGGGCAAAAGGCGATGGTAATCGGTGCTGATATATCTGTGATAAGCCTACTAAAGGATATAGTTACAAAGGTGGTTCGGGAATACGGGCACATTGATATTCTTGTAAATAACGCAGGTACTGCTATTACCAAGAGTGCGCTGGAACTGACGGAAACAGAATGGGACAAGGTGGTAGATCTTAACTTAAAAGCCACTTTCTTCATGAGCCAAGCGGTTGCTCCGGAAATGATCAAACGAGGAAAAGGAAAGATAATCAATATTGCTTCAGTCTTAGGGCTAGTAGGTGAACCTCAAGTTATTCCTTACTGTGCCAGTAAAGGTGGAGTGATCCAGTTGACTAGGGCCTTGGCAGCTGAGTGGGCCCGCTATGGTATCCAGGTAAATGCTGTAGCCCCTGGCTATGCCAGGACTGCTATGAACGAGGCTGAGCTAGAAAATCAAAAGGTTTTAGACCATATTATTCGGAAAATCCCCCTGAGGCGTTTAGCTGATGTCAAGGAGATTGCTCGAAGTGTCGTTTTTCTCGCGTCTGACGCAGCCAACTATATCACTGGAGCCGTGTTGCCGGTGGATGGAGGTTGGACGGCCGTGTAGGCTAACCATGTGCCACCCACACGCATATACTGTGGGCAGTAAGTATGGAGTGCAAGATTAGTGAGGTCAAGGGTGATTGAATGTCAGGCTTCATGCGATGCCCAGTGTGTGGGTGGCAAGGACTTCCAGGCGAAATCGACTGGTTTTGTGATAGCGACTGGCTGCTCTTAGTGGCAAGATGTCCCCAATGCTTGTACCTTGCTCCCCTTGAAACCTTTTAAGGGGAAAAGCTATTAACTATGTAGGTCGCAGTGGCTGTAGCAACTAAGCGGTTATTCTTGTCCTTCAATTCAGCCCAGCCGACCATGATTCGTTTGCCTTTCTTAAGCAGCCTAGCTTCGCAGATTATGTCACTGTCTCGAGCTGGAGCCAGGAAGTTTATTTTCATTTCAACCGTTGAATGGATTTCACTGTCTGGTGCAATACTCTTGATGGCTAGAGCTACCGTAGAATCCGCTAAAGACGCCAATGCTCCCCCATGTACAGTACCATATAGCTGAGTTATTTCTTTTCGAAAAGGCAGTCTGACTCTGGCTTGCCCCCCGTGGGCTTCCAGAGGTTCCATCCCCAGCAACCCCCAATAGGGACTCAAATCCCCGATATGCCTTGCCACCTGATCACTAATCATTAGCGGAAACCTCCCATCCCTTGAAGGTTTGGAAAGTTATTTTCAGACATATAATGTCACTGGCAATTTCCTTCCACAAAGGGGATGATACCTTCGTGGAAACGTTTTGGCAACGGTTAATCTTAGTTGCTTGTGTTGCTTCAGGAGTAGTGGTAGGAGCGTCCATGGCAGGTATGTTGGCGGCACTTCTAGTGGGGCGTCCGCCTTTATTGGTGATGGCAGTAGTAGCCCAGGAGATCAAAGTCTGGGCCATTGCGGCGGCCATTGGCGGCACGTTTAGTACCATAGAGATACTCGAAAGCGGCATCTTTCAAGGGCAATTCTTTGGGTTAGCCAAGCAGCTATTGATCATGCTGGCAAGCTTCCTAGGGGCTCAACTTGGGGTTTGGCTAATCAAAATGCTTGCAGGAGGACCACCGCAAGCGTGAGGAAACAAATCGCCATGCTGATTCTTGGAGCCATAATAGGCATGGCAGTGACTGCCATCCGCGTGGGTGGTCAGGTCGATGTTTTATGGATTGAGAACTCTAGATTGCTGGACGAGCTCCGGTCCAGAACCGAACGGTTGCGTTTGCTGGAAGCCCAGATCAGTAAGCAATGTTACTTACGGGTCACTTCCGTTGAACCCCATGTTTCATTGAAAAGAGCATTTAATAGTGCTGAAGCCCAATCCATATGCCTCGCCGTAGAGAGGCAAATTGCAGAAATACTAAGCCCATTGCTGGGCAAAGAAGTTAAAAGCTTAGACCCCACCCTGGTCATGCAGATACTGGACCAGCGAAGGGTTCAAGTAAACAAACAAAATTATGAGTTGCTCATTAAAACTTTGATTCTGAGTGAGAGATTAGTAGTATACGTCGAAGCCAAGCCTTTGGCGATAGCCATGGATTCTTAAAAGAGACTTAAGAGATTGTTAATTGCAACTGTTACCACTTGTGTGTAAAATTGGTTATGATACAGCTTGTCATCTAAAGTTGGGAGAGGGCAGCGTTGACTAAACCCATAGCGATAATGTTGGATGAGACTAGGTGCAAAGGATGTGGTCTATGCGCGTTTTTCTGTTCACGTTCAGCAATTGACCTATCTATGCGGACCGGTGTTTTCGGCAATCCCATCCCAGTGATTAACGGAAATGGTAAATGCAATGGCTGCGGTGTATGTATTCGAATGTGTCCTGACTTAGCTATTCTGTATCAATTAGGAGAGTAACCTATGACGGCGAAACGAAGATTGCTTAAAGGTACAGATGCTTTCGGCGAAGGCGCTGTTACGGCGGGATGTCAACTATTTTGCGGATATCCGATTACACCTCAGAGCGAGCTAACCCACTACCTAGCCACAAGGCTCCCCCAGGTTGGCGGCATATACTTGCAGTCTGAGAGCGAGACTGCAGCTATTAATATGGTTTATGGAGCAGCTGGTGCTGGGGCCAGGGTTCTAACAGCATCTAGCGGCCCGGGGATTAGCTTAATGTCGGAAGGATTATCCTATCTTGCTGGTGCTGAGCTTCCAGCGGTTATCATCAATATCATGCGGGGTGGGCCTGGTTTGGGGAATACCCGGCCCTCCCAATCTGATTACTGGCAAGCTACTAAGGGAGGTGGTCACGGTGACTACCGCCTTATTACCCTGGCGCCGTGGTCGGTACAGGAGAACTTTGACTTTACGATCTTGGCTTTCGAATTAGCAGATAAGTATCGGAATCCGGTCATGATACTAGCCGATGGTATCCTAGCACAAATGATGGAGACTGTGGAAGTACTGGAAATTAGCAGATTGAATCAAACTCCTTTTGACAAGCCATGGGCGACCACAGGTACGATGGGGCGACGCCCCAAAAACATTATAAGCTCGCTTCATCTTCCTCCCGAAGAATTAGAAGCCCATAACCAGAAGCTACTAAACAAGTATTTGGCCATCGAAGACTGTGAAGCAAGAGCCGAATGCTACGGAATCTCGGAAGCCGAGATCGTAGTGGTTGCCTTTGGTATAGCTGCTAGAATAGCGACTGCTGCAATAGCCCTAGGCAGTGAGAGGGGGCTAAAAATCGGCCTTTTTCGACCACAGACGCTCTGGCCGTTTCCAGCCAGACAATTGCAGGAAGCAGTAAAACATGCAAAAAGAATCTTGGTGTTAGAGCTCAATACTGGCCAAATGGTATACGATGTACGGTACGCACTTGGTAGCAGTAAGGCAGTTGATTTTTATGGCCGTTGCGGGGGAATGGTTTTTACCCCAATGGAGATCTTGGGATACATCCTATCGGGAGGATCGCAAGGTGCTGTCGCCTACAACTAACCGTCCAAGAAGCCTAGTCGATATTTCCTTTCATTACTGCCCCGGCTGTGGCCACGGGATTATTCACCGCTTAGTAGCCGAAGTTATTGATGAATTAGGGATTCAGGGCCAAACCATTGGTGTTGCTTCAGTTGGTTGCTCTGTGCATACTCTATCATATTTCGATTTGGATATGCAGCAGGCTGCCCATGGACGTGCACCTGCAGTGGCCACAGGAATTAAAAGGGTCCTTCCTAAACAGATTGTTTTTACTTACCAGGGAGATGGAGACCTAGGGGCCATCGGAATCGGGGAAATGTTTCATGCTACAGCCCGCGGGGAGAAAATAACTGTGATCTATGTGAACAATGCTGTTTACGGTATGACAGGGGGGCAAATGGCCCCAACTACTCTTATCGGGCAAGCGACCTCGACCACACCTGATGGCCGTTTACCCGATCGAGACGGTTTTCCGATTAAGGTGGCTGAGCTGGTTAGTATGATTGATGGGAGCGCATTTGTAGCTCGAACTTCAGTTCATAACCCTGTTAATGTTGCCAGGACTAAAAAAGCTATCAGGATGGCATTTCAGGCTCAGATGAATAGGCTGGGACTTGGTTTGGTCGAGGTTCTGTCCCCATGCCCCACTAACTGGCATCTCTCCCCTTCGGAGGCCATGAAATGGATAGAAAATGTCATGATAAAGTCTTTTCCCCTAGGTATTATGAAAAGCTTGGAAAGGTAAGGGAACGGATAAGAAGGAGAGGCCGTATGGGAATGCATTTGAATGAGCGGATATTGATAGCTGGCGTGGGCGGGCAGGGAGTCTTATCCTTAGGACATACCATAGCACAAGCTGCGGCCCTGGAGGGACGGTGGGTTAGCTGGGTTCCATCCTATGGAGCCGAGATGCGCGGTGGGGTTACTACTTGTACAGTAGTGATCTCTGATACGCCCGTCCTCTGTCCAGTCGTTGACAGCTTCGGTAGTTTCATAGCTTTGGCTCCTCAAGCCAGCAATTTGGGGTCGTTGGTAGAAACAACTGGTTTGGTGCTCTGCGATAACAAATATTCCCACCTAGTCCGGCTTGGTAAAGACATTCGGACGGTTACAATCCCGGCAGGCGATTTGGGAGAGAGGTTGTCGTTGACACGGTATATAAATATGATTTTTCTAGGCGCATACCTAGCCCTTCAACCTGTTGTTAGCTTTACAGCAGTTGAATTAGCATTAAAGGACATCTTCGGCCAAGGAGAGGAAATTGCTAGCGTTAACCAAAAAGCCCTACTAGCAGGAAAGGAATACATCGAACATAATGCCTAATCTTTCTCGGTGATGCATATCTATAGGCTGTAGCTAACCGACTTTTCGCTATGAAGGGAAGGTTGAGAGCATGCAGCCTATTAGAAAAATGTTTCCTGGAGGTAATACAGCCAAGGGTTTCCATTCATTTTATGACTTCATTGCTCCTCTTAGGCCTAACCGCATTTATATCATAAAAGGCGGACCTGGCATTGGCAAATCAACCTTAATTCGGAAGATAGGTATGGCCCTTTACGAAAAAGGGTTGCCGCTGGAGCTGCATTTGTGTTCCTCTGACAATAGTTCTTTAGATGCAGTTGCGCTGCCCAGCCTTAAGGTTAGTGTTGTGGATGGCACTAGCCCGCACACAGTTGATCCTAAATGGCCCGGGGCAGTCGAAGAAATTATCAACCTGGGGAATCTCTGGGATAGTAGCTACTTGCGACACCATCGCCAACCCATTATCAAGCTGTTTAATCAAATCAGTTACCTGTTCATGCAAGCTTACCGATATTTTCAAGCTGCCAATAGCCTACTTGAGGAAAGAGAAGATTGGGTTAAGAGCATACAACCCGACTGGGAGCAGTCAGTCTATATCGAAGCAAGAAAGCTAGGTAACCAACTCTTAGATACAAGTCTATCCCGGGAGGCAAGAGACCCGGACTGGCCAACAGGAAGGCACTTGTTCGCTAGTGCCATTACTCCCAACGGGATAGTCAATACTTTGGGCTCTCTTACGGAAGGGATTGAGCAGCTTATCGTAATCAGAGGATGTTTGCGGTCAGCACGCACCTTGGTACTAAAGGTGTTGAGTCATTATAGCCTTGCCCATGGGTATTACACTGAAATATTCCATTGTGGTCTGAGACCTGACGACATTGAACACCTGATTATTCAACCTACCGGCATGGCTATACTTTCTGCTGATTGGTACCTGGACTTCCAACCGCCCGGGAATTCGACACTTATTGAGGTGGACCTAGACTCACTGCTAAAAATTAATTCTCAAAGACTGCCGTTAGAATACGTGCGCGCTCACGACCTAATGAGAACCTGTATAGAAAGAGGGATAGAACTAATACGCAAAGCTAAGGAGCATCATGATGAACTCGAACAGTACTACAAGGATAGTATGGACTTTGCTCAAGTTAAGAAGTTTGAAGAGGGTATCCTTAACGATATCCAAACAATTGTGGTTGATGAGAACTAGCTACTATGGTAACATCTAGCTAGATAGGTAGTCCTCAAGCAGTGGACGGTCGAGGTGAAAATAACCGAGAGGGGGAAGTTTGGTGAGGGAGTGTGACGGTACCGTCACGATTAACCTGTTCACCGAAGGCGATGAATTCTTTGATCTCTTAAAAGCAGCAATTCGCGAATGGAGAGAAGCCCCATGGACCCATGAGCAGGACCGTGCAAAGTTTGCCTTAGACTTGTACAACCGAGGACTATCCGCATACCGAGAGTACCTGACCAAGGCAGAATTAAGGGCAGAAGAGGGCTACAATTTAGAACGAGACCGGCGTTGGTTGGAAAATATGAGAAGCAAACTTGGGTATTGGGAAAAGAAACTACGAGAAGTCAGCCAACCAACCACCTCAAAGAGGATAAGCAGTGTAAACGGCCGCTAGGCCGTTTTATTATAGAGCAAGGAGGGGTACAAGCTTGGCAGTAAGAAAAGCAGTCATACCGGCGGCCGGGCTGGGGACGCGCTTCCTTCCTGCAACCAAGGCCCAACCCAAGGAAATGTTGCCGATCGTCGATACCCCAATAATTCAATACGTGGTCGAAGAAGTAATAAACTCGGGAATTGAGGATCTGCTCATCGTTACTGGGCGTGGCAAGCGAGCCATCGAAGACCACTTCGATCGATCTTTCGAGCTTGAGTACTTCTTGCGCAAAAACGGTAAAAACGAGGAGCTCAACGGAGTAAGGGACTTGTCCAATATGGCCAACATCCATTTCATCCGTCAAAAGGAACCGTTGGGCCTTGGTCATGCTGTTTTACAAGCGCGCCAGCACATCGGCGATGAGCCATTTGCCGTGTTGCTAGGCGATGAACTGTTCTTTGGTCAGATACCTGCGCTTAAGCAGGTAATGAATCACTATGAGCAATTCGGGGGTTCCGTAATAGCAGTACGAGAAGTTCCCGCTTCCGATGTTAGCCGCTATGGTATTATCGACGGAAGACGCATAGGCGAGAGCGTGTACGAGGTTACCGGCCTAATAGAAAAGCCTAGGCCAGAGCAAGCTCCATCGAATTTGGCCATTGTGGGCCGGTACATACTTGATCCGGCGATCTTTGATATCTTAGCGCGCATAGAACCGGGCGCCAATGGGGAGATCCAGCTGACCGATGCGTTGGATCGGCTTCGCAAGACTTCAAAAGTATATGCATGCACTCTTGAGGCAACCCGTTACGATGTTGGGGAGAAATTAGGATTCTTACAAGCTACTGTAGAAGTAGCCTTGGCAAGGCCAGACCTAGGTGGGGCATTTCGCCGCTACCTCACCCAATTATTTGCTACTGGCAGGGATTTTCAGGTGGAGGTAGCAGCAACATCAAAAACCCAAGGCCAAGATGATTTATCGACCAGTTAACCCACTGCCTACTGGCAGTGGGCAGTCCCCAACCTCATGGGGCTTTCAAGTGGTAGGAGAATGGATGATAACAGAATTTGGGAGAACTGGTGATCTGATTCCCAATCGATCAAGAGCTGGATTATTCTTTTTGCATAGCCTTTACCACGGTAGTACACAGGAAGGTAAAGCAGCACAATCTTGACGGTGCTGCCCTTTATGCTTAACGTTAAGACAAACCGGCCACCAGCCCACCTGGTTGACTCCATGGTGACTATACATGGATCAGAAGCATCGAAACTACAGACTTTCAAAGGTAAAGCTAATATCCCTTCAATCTTGGCCTTGAGGGATGCACATTCGGTGTCATACGTCCCCTCGAGTTCTGTTCAGGGCTTGGAAATGGACCGTGGCCCTACCCCGGATCACTTTGGTTCCTTGTTGGTTTTCGGCCCATAAGTCGATGTCTGCCGAACGAGAGCCCTCGTCTTTCCCTTGTACCTCGCCGTAGCAACTGATGATATCCCCTGGATATACCATCGCTAAGAACTTAGCTTTGAAAGAAGCAACGAAACCATTACAGCCTACCCAGTTGGTCAATACTTGTCCCAGGAAAGCCATCCCTAGCATTCCGTGCGCAACAGTGCCCTGTAAGCCGCGGGCCCGAGCTGCACTAGCATCCAAGTGGATAGGATTTGCATCCCCAGAGGCTTCGGCATAAGCACGTATTTGCGCGTCTGTTACTAGCTTTGTAAGCGGGCCTAGCCGGTCCCCTACATGAACGCTGTCGAATCTTACAGCCTTCAAGTTATCCCTAACCCACCTTGAGTATCAGAGTAGTTTTGGCGGTATATACAAGCTTTCCGCTTCGGTCCCTTCCAGCTGTTTCCAGAATAACTAACTGGGCTGGCTCCGGGGCTGTAAATTTCCTCAGGCCTTTAACAACAGTGGTACAAGTAATCTCGTCTCCCACTTTAATTGGCCGTACGTAAGTAAATTCCTGCTCGCCATGAAGGACCTGGCCTTGGTACGTTAAAGGTAGATCAAAAAAGACAGCAGGAAAAGTAGGTGGAGCAAAGCCGTTAGAAAAGTAAACTGGATTGGTGTCTCCTATGGCCGAAACAAATTTGCTTATTGCAGATGCCTCTACTTTAAATGTTCTGGGCCCAAATTCGGTCCCGGCGCGGAAACGATCAAGCACATTGAACTCTCCTGAATTAATAGCTTTTACTTAAATAATAGCATATTGGTGTTGGCTTGTGACCTGGTTAGAAGGTGAATAGCTCGAGGCCGCCTGAAACGTTTAGGGCTATGCCGGTAATGTATTTGGCTTTGTCGGAGGCAAGAAAGACAATAGCGTTGGCCACATCTTCAGGATCTCCGGGGCGGCGGAAAGCGGTTCGCCTAACCATTCGCTCGTTCATTTCTGGATTGCCGGATTTCCAGGCTTCAGTAGCGATTATTCCCGGGACGATGGCATTACAAGTAATACCGTGCCGAGCCCCTTCTAAGGCTAAGGTCCTTGTCAGCCCAATGATCCCCATCTTGGTGGCAGCATAGCTTGCCTGACCATATCCTCCCAAAGTCCCAGCGACCGAAGCCATATTTATGATTCGCCCCCACCCTTGGCTCTTCATGTAAGGCCATGCTGCTTTGCAGCAGTTGTAAGTCCCAGACAGATTGACTCGTAAATCCCTCTCCCAGAGCTCATCGTTTTGCTTTTCAATGGTAGCAATATGATCAAGAGTGGCAGCATTGTTAACTAAAATG